>NZ_JADEWP010000161.1:0-6150 GCF_015207535.1 Cyanobium sp. LEGE 06143
CACCGCAGGGGTGGCGGCATCAGTGGCGGACACGGCAGCAGGGCGATCTGGGGGCGAGCATTTCACGGCGGCCCCAGCAGCAGGGCCGCACCGGGGGGACTGCCGGAGCTGCCGGGGCTGCAAACATTTGTTCAACAGCTCCCGTTGCTCCTGGCAACGAGCCGTAGGTTGGCGCAGCCCGGTTCGCTCTCGTCAATGACCGTGACCGCCAGCAGCGGCAGCACCAGGGTTGCTCCCCAGCGCTACGACACCCTCCCGCTGTCCAGCGTCCGTCAGGCGGAGCAGGAAGACCGCTTCCCGGATGGGGGTGAGCTGAACAATCTGGTCACGTTCTTTCAGAGCGGCCAGAGGCGGGTTGAGGCAGCCCGTCGCATTTCGGACAATGCCGACTTCATCGTGGCCAAGGCGGCCAACAGGATCTTCTCGGGTGGAACGCCGCTCTCCTACCTGGATGCGCCCCTCAGTCCTGCGGCCCGCTCGGGCAGTCAGACCGCCGTGCTGGCAGCTGATCAGGCCGCCTTTCGCCGTTCGGTCGAAACCTACGCAGGGGCCAGCGGCAGCACCGGCCGCGGCAACCTGATCAGCCGCCTGCTGGAGGGAGCTGGTGGCGACGCCGACGTGCGCGTGGTGCTGCCGACCGGCTTCTCGCCGATTTCGGTGGGCCTGTACGGCACCGCCAGGATGCGGAAATCGATCCGCGACCTGGCCTGGTTCCTGCGCTACGTGGGCTACGCCCTGGTGGCCGGGGACCCCAGCATCCTGGCCGTCAACACCCGCGGCCTCCGCGATGTGCTGGAGAAGGCCTGCTCCTTGACGGCCACCAACGTGGCCCTGCAGGAAATGCGGGCGGCTTCTGCCGGCCTGTTCAAGGCCGAGCCTGGCACCCGCCAGCTGGTGATCCAGTATTTCAATGTGCTCATCGCCGAGCTGGCGATTCCCACGCCCTCGGCTCGCCAACGGCTGGGCAGCTCCGTGACCCAGGGGCTGCAGCTCCCCGCCACCTACGCCCTCGGCGCCCAGGGCAAGGCCCTGCGCTTCGTGATGAAGCCGGCCATGACCGGTGCCCAGAAGGCCGAGGTGATCCGGGCGGCCTACCGCCAGGTCTTCGAGCGCGACATCGTCAAGGGCTACGGCCAGGAGGTGTGCTCCGTGGAGGCCACACAGACGCGCCAGGGACAGCTCTCGATGCGCGAGTTCATCCGCGCTCTCGGCCGCAGCCGCGACTACCAGAAGCAGTTTTACGGCCGCTTTTCCAACAGCCGGGCCGTGGAGCTGGCCTTCCGCCACTTCCTTGGCAGGGGCCTCAGCTCAAGAGAAGAGTTCACTGCCTACTTCGACATCGTCAGCGCCCAGGGCCTGCCCGGTCTGGTCGACTGCCTGGTGAACTCGATGGAGTACGCCCGGGTCTTCGGTGAAGAAACCGTTCCCTACCTGCGTGACCTCGGCGAGGAAGCCCAGGAAAGCGCCGGCTGGGGTTCGAACCGCAAGCTCTTCCGCTTCAGCGCACCCTTTGAGGGAGCCCCCCAGTACGTCACCCTCTACGCCTCCTACCGCCAGCCCTATCCCGATCAGCACCCCTACGGCGGCAGCAACGATCCGCTGGGCCTCACCTACGGCGCCATCTTCCCCTCCAGCACCGCCAAGGTGGCCACCCGTCCCGCCCCGTTCGGCTATGACAGCCGCCGCATCCTGATCGGCAACGGCCTGAACCAGCCCGGCCAGATGGACAGCCGCCAGTTCCGCAAGGCCGTTCCCCGGCGGGTCGGCCCCAAGGTGGTTCGCCTGCAGCAGATCGCCACCGGTGGCAACTCCGTGCCCCGCCGCGGCGGCCAGCCCAATATCCGCGGCACCGAAGCCAGCACCCAGGCCGTGATCAATGCGGTGTACGTGCAGGTGCTCGGCAACGCCGGCTATGCCGGCGAGCGCAACAAGGTGGAAGAGATCAAGCTGGAGAACGGCGACATCAGCCTGAGGGAGTTCGTGCGCCAGGTGGCCCGCTCCAACGCCTTCCGCCGGCGCTACTGGAGCGGCCTCTACATCACCAAGGCCATTGAAGTGATGCATCGGCGCCTGTTGGGCCGCCCCAGCTTCGGCCGCTGGGAAATCGATGCCTACTTCGACACAGCAGCTCGCCAGGGCTTCTATGGCGTCATCGACGCCATGCTGAACAGCCGGGAGTACAACGACTGCTTCGGCGAGGACACGGTTCCCTTTGAGCGCTTCGTCACCCCGGCCGATCGCACCGCCCGCAAGGTTCCTGGTCTGAACCGGCCCTTCAACGCGGCCGCCTACCCGGACCTCACCCCCACCAAGCGCCCCGAGGTGGCTCCGCCCCTGGCCGTGCGCACCGTGGGCGACATCACCCCGCGCAACCTGCCGCAGCGCAGCGAGGTCATCCGCGGCGTCTGGAGCGCCAAGATTGTCGGTGGCGAGGTCAACCGGCCAGCCGGCCCCCAGACCTCCAGCGCCAGTGTCCGCCAGCAGCCTGCGCCGCAACGCACCTGGCGTGCCCCTGGAGTCAATGCCTTCTGGAGCACCCCCGGTGGCCAGGGCTTTGAGAGCCCCTCTGCCGCCCAGGCCCCGCTCGCCGGTGGCTGGAGCAAGGCCGTTGCTGGCAACCTGGCGGCAGCGCCCGCCCTGCAACCTGGAGCGGCCATGCAACGGGCCCTGCGTCCCGCCCAGCCCCAGGGCTTCCGCCGGCGCCAGAGCCTCGGGCGTCCGGTGCGCGTGGGCCGCACCGCCAGCGAGGCCCAGGTGCAGGAAGCCGTCACCACTACCTACCGCCAACTGCTCAACCGCATTCCCCTGCGGGTCGAGCGCCTCAAGGATGCCGAGTCCCAGTTCCGCAACGTTCAGCTGACGGCTGCCGAATTCGTGGCCCAGGTGGCCACCGGTGAGTTGTTCCAGCAACGGCTCAACCGCATGGCACCGCTTCGGGCGGCTTCAGCGGCCTACCTGGCGCTGCTGGGACGGGCGGCCCAGCCCCAGGAAGTGAGCCGTTATCTGGCCACGAGGGGCGCCGCCGGTCAGGTTGCTGCCGTGCAGGAGCTGCTGAACAGCCAGGAATACGCCGAGGCCTTTGGCCAGGACACGGTTCCCTACGTGCGCGGTCTGGACACAGCTGATGGCATTCCCATCAGCACCGTGAACCGCACGGCGGCTCTCTATGGTGGCAACGGAGGGCTGAACCCAGCCCCGGGCGGAGCCATTTAGCGGAGGCCTCAGACCCTTCCTGAGCTGGGGCAAAGGCTCTGGAGGAGCCCGGACCCATGAGCACGCCTGGGCCAGATGCCCCAGGCTCCGGGCCACAACACCGCCACTGCGGCAGCCATTGATCAATCGGCTGAACGGTAGCCATCAGATTGCCTCAGCAAGCCTTGCGCCCTACATCAGTCGATCCTTGCTGGATGAGACCCTGAGGCGATAACACCCATGAGCGCGACATCCTCTGCTGGGGAGAACTTCAAAGAGAGGTGATTGATCACAGCAAAACTATGTCTGCATACCAATCCTTTGCTGGAGCCGATGGAGGCAACAGCCACCCCTGCAGATGACCCCAGCCAGGAGCGTCGCAGGGTTTATTCACTATTGGAAACATCCACCAAACCCCCTGCGCCCCAGTGCTTTTCCTTCAACGTCAGGCCATGAAGAACTGTTACCGGAGCAGGAGCCATGGCGGGGCCTTGGCGCAGAATGATTCGGCGATCGGCGCGAGTCGATCACTCCCTTACCCACCGGATACCGGTCTCCGTCAAGGCGGCCGCTTGTTTCGAGGCAGAACTGCATGAGCATCGTCTCCAACTCGATCATCAACGCGGACGCCGAAGCCCGCTATCTCAGCCCTGGCGAACTCGACCAGATCAAATCCTTCGTGACCGCAGGCCAGCGCCGTGTGCGCGTGGCCCAGGTCCTGAGCGAGAGCCGCGAACGCATCGTCAAAACGGCGGGGGGTGCGCTGTTCCAGCGGCGTCCCGACGTCATCTCCCCTGGCGGCAACGCCTATGGCGAGGAGATGACCGCGTCTTGCCTGCGGGACATGGACTATTACCTGCGCCTGGTCACCTACGGCGTTGTGGCCGGTGATGTGACACCCATTGAGGAAATCGGGATCATCGGTGCCAAGGAGATGTACCGCTCCCTGGGCACGCCTCTCGATGCCATGGCTGAGGCTGTGCGCGAGATGAAGAACGTGGCCACCGGCATGCTCACGGGTGGTGACGCCGAAGAAGCTGGTTTCTACTTCGACTACGTCATCGGCGCCCTCTCCTGAGGCTGCTCTTTCCCTTTTCCTCCTACGCCTTCAGCAGGATTCATGCAAGACGCCATCACCAACGTCATCAATCAGGCCGACGTTCAAGGCCTGTATCTCGACGGCTCCGCCATGGGTCGTCTGGAGCAGTACTTCGCCAGCGGTGAGCTGCGCGTCCGTGCCGCCGCCACGATCAGCGCCAATGCTTCCGGCATCATCAAAGAGGCTGTAGCCAAGTCGCTGTTGTATTCGGACATCACCCGTCCGGGCGGCAACATGTACACCTGCCGTCGTTATGCGGCCTGCATTCGCGACCTCGACTACTACCTGCGCTACGCCACCTACGCCATGCTGGCGGGTGACACTTCCATCCTGGATGAGCGGGTTCTCAACGGCCTCAAGGAAACCTACAACTCCCTTGGTGTGCCCATCGGCGCCACGGTGCAGTCTATCCAGGCCATGAAGGAAGTCACCGCTTCCTTGGTGGGCCCCGATGCCGGCCGTGAAATGGCCGTCTACTTCGACTACATCTGCTCGGGTCTGGGCAACTGATCCAGAGTTTCCGTCTATCCCTGCGGATCACTCCATGCGCCTGTTCAAAATCACTGCCTGCATCCCTTGCCCAGAGAAGTCGCGCACCCAGCGCGAACTTCAAAACACCTACTTCACCAAGTGGGTGCCCTACGAGAGCTGGTTTGCTGAACAGCAGCGAATCATGAAGCAGGGCGGCAAGATTCTTAAAGTTGAACTTGCTACCGGTGGCCGTCAAGTGAACGTCGGCAACTGAGTGAATCCTGGTTCATTCTGTCTTCTCGCTTCACCCAGCACCTCACCAGCCCGGCCACGTGCCGGGCTTTTTCATGCTCACCAACGCGCAGCGATCCATGACAGGACAGCTGCATGGGCGGCCTCAAGACTCGACAAGCAGGGGTGAGACACGTCTCAATAGGAGTCCTTCCTGGTCCTGCCAGGCACCGTTGCCCACTCCGTGACCTCCACTGCTGCGACCACAGCCGCACGGCCACGACGGCCGGGCCGCCGGCCCCACACCGTTCAACCTGGGCGGCCCCTTAGGCCTTGGCCATGGGCCGAGTGGCCTGCGGAAGCGAGGCTGCTGCTGGCCCTGGTGGCCCTGTGGAGCCTGATGGGCTTGCTGGTGCTCGCCTCCGCCAGCTGGTGGGTGGCCGAGCGGGAGATGGGCGATGGCGCTTTCTATCTCAAGCGCCAACTGATCTGGACGGTGGCCAGCTGGGGACTGCTCTGGATGGCCGTGCGCACCAGTCTGCGGCGCTGGCTGCATCTGGCTCCCCTCGCCCTGTTGATCGGCACCCTGTTGGTGGCCGCCACCCTGGTGGTGGGCAGCACCGTGAATGGCGCCAGTCGCTGGTTGGTGCTCGGC
This sequence comes from Cyanobium sp. LEGE 06143, assembly GCF_015207535.1. NCBI lineage: Bacteria > Bacillati > Cyanobacteriota > Cyanophyceae > Synechococcales > Prochlorococcaceae > Cyanobium > Cyanobium sp. LEGE 06143. The sequence continues at coordinate 5,649 of NZ_JADEWP010000161.1, forward strand.
CCCATCCAGATGCAGCCTTCCGAGCTGGTGAAGCCCTTCGTGGTGCTGCAGGGGGCCGCCCTGTTCGCCCACTGGCGCCGCATCAGCCTCGACCAGAAGCTCCTGTGGCTGGGCGTGTTCGGAACCCTGATCCTGCTGGTGCTCAAACAGCCCAACCTCAGCACCGCCGCCCTCACCGGACTCCTGCTCTGGCTGATGGCCCTGGCTGCCGGGGTGGGGCTGCCCCTGCTGCTGGGGGCCGCCACCGCGGGGGGCCTTATGGGCTCGGCCAGCATCCTGATCAACGACTACCAACGCCTGCGGGTGATCTCGTTCCTGGACCCCTGGCGGGACGCTCAGGGCGACGGCTACCAGCTTGTGCAGAGCCTGCTGGCCATCGGCTCCGGTGGGCTGCTCGGAGAGGGATTCGGCCTCTCGACCCAGAAGCTCCAGTACCTGCCGATCCAGACCACCGACTTCATCTTTTCCGTGTATGCCGAGGAATTCGGCTACGTGGGCTCGG
>NZ_JADEWP010000165.1:0-6017 GCF_015207535.1 Cyanobium sp. LEGE 06143
CTACAGCCCAGCCTCACGACTGGATGGGCCAGATTTACGGTTTAGGGCTTTGTTGCTCCCGGCTGCTGATGGCGAACCAGGCCTTTTCCACCGTCCATCGCATGGTTTGGAGCAGGGCGGTGGCCGCCGTGATGGTGATGTATCTGCTGATAGCGGGCCCACCGCCGCTACTGCCCGCCTGGACGTTGGAGCTGGGGGAGGCGGTGGGGTTGATTCTGCTGGCCTCGGCCGCCTTCGGCAGGCTCTGGTGTCTGCTGTTCGTGGCCGGCCGCAAGAATGAACAGGTGGTGCGGGAAGGCCCATACTCCATCGTCCGCAACCCGCTCTACGTGTTCAGTCTGCTGGGGGCCGTGGGCTTCGGATTGGCCGTGGAAAACCCTCTGTTGGCGGCTGTTGTAGGGCTTGGCTTCATCGGCTACTACCACTTCGTGATCCTTAGTGAGGAGCGTTTTCTGCTCTCGGCGTTCGGCGAGAACTACAGCACCTATCTGAACCAGGTGCCCCGCTGGATTCCCAGCTTCAAGCTCTATCACTCCCCCAGGACCATTGAGGTGGATACCACCAAGGTGCTGCGCGGCATCGGCGATGCCATGTGGTTTGTGTGGGCCTTTGTGCTCTGGGAACTGATGGAGGTGATGCGCGCCTTCGTTCTGCCGATGCTGCGCGCCTGACCGGCAGGCAGGGGCCAGGCCACCGCGGTCACCCGGAACAGTTAGTATCAAGAAATACATTCCCGCTTGGCGGGGCCACTGGTATCCCTGCCCGGTTCTGGCGATCGGCAGACCATTCGGTCGTCTCCCCTGAGTCTTCAGAACCGAATCAACTCCCGTGGTTTCCCCTTTCAGGGCCCTGCGTGGACCGATGGTGCAGGACGCCCCATCGGCCCCCAGGTTCTTCGCTTCAGCCTCCCCTGCCGCCGCCATCCCTGCGGTGATCTACTGCGAGGGGCAGTTCGGCGTCGCCGATGGCAAGACGGCCCACGGCCTTATGCGGCACAGCGAGCGCTTCAGGATCGTGGCGGTGATCGACAGCCTGCTCGCGGGCCGCGATGCCGGCGAGCAGCTCGATGGGGTGGCCAATGGCGTGCCCGTGCTGGCAGACCTGGCGGCCGCCTTGGCCCTGGGCGGGGCACCCCCGCAGACCCTCATCTACGGCATGGCCCCCGCCAATGGCCTGTTCAGCCCGACCGATCGGGTTGTGCTGCTGGACGCCATGCGCGCCGGCCTCAGCCTGGTGAGTGGCATGCGCGAGTTCCTGGGCGATGACGCCGAGTTCGCAGCCACCGCCGCCCGCCACCAGGTGAGCATCGAGGACGTGCGGCGCCCGCCGGCCCTCAAGGATCTGCGCCTGTTCAGCGGCACGATCGCCAGGGCCCACTGCCGGCGCATCGCCGTGCTCGGCACCGACGGCGCCATCGGCAAGCGCACCACCGCCACCGTGCTGGTGCAGGCCCTCAACGACCACGGCATCCACGCCGTGCTGGTGTCCACGGGCCAGACCGGCATGATCCAGGGCGGGCGCTACGGGCTGCCGCTCGATGCGATTCCCTCCCAGTTCTGCTCCGGCGAGGTGGAGGCCGCGGTGGTGCAGGCGTTTGATACCGAACGCCCCCAGGTGATCGTGATCGAGGGCCAGGGCGCCCTCAGCCATCCCGCCTACCTCTCCTCCACGTTCATCCTGCGGGGCAGCCAGCCCCAGGCCGTGATCCTGCAGCACGCGCCGATGCGCCGCCAGCGCTGTGATTTTCCTCAGGTGGCCATGCCCACGCCTCAGAGCGAGATCGCCCTGATCGAGGCCTTCGCCCCCACCCGCGTGATCGGCATGACCCTCAACCATGAGGGCATGGACGTGGCCGAACTCCCGGCTGCCATCGCCCTGTATGAGGCCGAGCTGCACATTCCCGTCAGCGATGCCCTGGCCTGCCCCCCCGAGCGGCTGGTGCAGATGGTGATGCGAGCCTTCCCGGAACTGGGAGCACCGCCGGCGGCGCTGGCGTGAGCGCCCCGCGGCTCGAGATCGATCTCGGCCAGCTCCACCACAACGCCGCCACCTTGGTGAGCCGCCTGGCCCGCAGGGGAATCGCGATCACGGCCGTGGGCAAGGCCGTGCTCGGCCTGCCGGAGATCGTGGCCACCTGGCTGGCGGCGGGGGTGGGCTCGATCGGCGATGCGCGCCTGGACACCATTGAGAGCCTGGTGAGCGGCGGCGTGAAGGCCCCGATGCTGCTGGTGCGTACACCGATGCTCAGCCAGGTGGAGCGGGTGGTGGCCGGCGTCAGCGTGAGCTGCAACAGCGAAGCGGTGGTGCTCGAGGCCCTGGCGGCAGAGGCCGAGCGCCAGGGGCGACGCCACGGCGTGCTGCTGATGGTGGAGCTCGGCGACCTGCGCGAGGGGATCCTGCCCCAGGACCTGCCAGCCATCGCGGCGCTCACCCTGGCTCTCCCCTGGCTGCGGCTGGTGGGGATCGGCGCCAACCTGGGCTGCCAGCACGGGGTGGCTGCCGATGCCACCAACATGGCCTCCAGGGCCTCGGCCCTGGCCGAGGCCCTGGAGGCCCGCTTCCACATCCATCTGGAGCTGATCTCGGGGGGCAACTCCGCCAACCTTGCCTGGCTGGCCGGGGGCGGTGATCCCGGCCGGATCAACCATCTGCGTCTGGGGGAGGCCCTGCTGCTTGGCCGCAAACCCCTGGGGCGGCGCCCCATCTGCGGCCTCCACACCGACGCCTTCCGCCTGGTGGGCGAGCTGATCGAAGTGAAGACCAAGCCGAGCCGGGCCTGGGGCCGCCGCGGCCTCACCAGCTTCAGCCCCGAGGACAGCGCCCAGCCGCCGCCCCTGCCCCCGGACCGCGGCCCGCGGCAGCGCGCCCTGGTGGCCCTCGGCCACCAGGATGCCGATCCGGCAGGGTTAGAGCCTCCAGCCGGCATGGCGATCCTGGGGGCCAGCAGCGACCACCTCGTGCTGGAGGCCGATCGCCCCCTGAGCGTGGGTGAGGAGATCGGCTTTCGCCCCAGCTACAGCGCCCTGTTGCGCGCCATGACCAGCCCGTTCGTGGCCCGCCAGTGCCGGAGCGTCAGCGCTGACCCAGCAACTCCAGCCAGCTGGGAGACGGCTCGCCGGCAGTGATGGGGATCGTGAACGACTCGAGCGCAAAGCCACGGGCGTCCAGGCTGCAGAAGGGCCCACTGGCAGGCCAGGGGTGAAGGTCGATCGGCGGGGTGAGCACCACGGGACGTGGCGTGGAATCCAGGTTGAACATGGGCAGGCCTCATGCCCAGTCAGGCTGGTCGGGGCCCTCCGCCCTGGCTGCTGCCTGGATGGCGACTCCACGGTGTCGCCGCACACACGGGCCTGCGGCAGCGACCCCCCCTGGCGCTGGCAGTCTTGGGCCATGGCGGCCCCTGTTCCACAGCAGACCTCAGCAGAAGCCCGCAGCCTCTGCGTGGTGGGGGTCGACGTGGGCGGCGAGCGCAAGGGCTTCCATGCCGTGGCCCTGCGGGGCGGTGGCCTGCAAGGCCGCCACACCACCTCCGACGCCGCCGAGCTGGCCCAGTGGTGCCGCAGCCTCGGCGCCAGGGTGATCGGCGTGGATGCTCCCTGCCGTTGGAGCGCCGATGGCCGCGCCCGTCCCGCTGAGCGGGAGCTGATGGCCGATGGCATCCAGTGCTTTGCCAGCCCCAGCCGCGAACGGGCCCTGGAGCACCCCAGCAACTACTACGGCTGGATGCTGCGGGGCGAGGCCCTCTACCGGGCCCTGGAGCCCAGCCATCTCCTGGCCAGCGGCCTGCCCAGCCCAGGCCAGCGCTGCTGCTTCGAAACCTTTCCCCATGCGATCACCTGCGAGCTGCACCGGTCCCTCGGCCTGGAGCGGGCGGCAGCGTCGCGAAAGCGCTTGCAGCGGCGGGCCCTTCTGGAGTTGTGCGGATTGGATTGCGATCAGCTCTCCAGCATCGACTGGATCGATGCCGCCCTCTGCGCCCTCGCCGCCGATCAGGCCGCCAGGGGTGGCCCCTGCCGCGTCTATGGCGAGGTGAGCAGCGGCGTGCTGATCGTGCCGACTCAGGTGCCAAGCCGCCTCAACCCTTGAGCCAAGCCATGAAAGCCTTCCTCTATCACCACTACGGCTCTGCCGATGTCCTCCGCTTGGAGGAGATCGATCAGCCCGTTCCCCAGGCCAACGAGGTGCTGATCAAGAGCCATGCCACCACGGTCAGCTCCGGGGACTGGCGCCTGCGCAGCCTGGAAGTGCCGGCCGGTTTTGGCTGGATCATCCGCCTGGTGGCAGGGCTGAGGCGGCCCCGGCAACCGATCCTGGGATCGGAGCTGGCGGGGGTGGTGGAGGCGATCGGTGAGGACGTGACGCGCTTCCAGGTGGGTGATGCGGTGTTCGCCTTCAGTGATCTCGCCCTCGGATGCCACGCGGCCTACCGCTGCCTACCGGAGCACGGCGGCGTGGCGCGTAAGCCCAGCGGCCTCAGCTTTGAGGAGGCCGCCGCCCTCTCCTTCGGGGGCACGACGGCTCTGGATTTTCTGCGTCGGGCACGCCTGAAACCCGGCGAGCGGCTGTTGATCCATGGCGCTTCCGGGAGCGTCGGCAGCGCCGCCATCCAGCTCGCCTGTCACCTGGGGGCCGAGGTCACCGGCGTGTGCAGCAACGCCAATCTGGAGCTGGTGCGCTCTCTCGGGGCCCACCAGATGATCGATTACAGCTGCGACGATTTCGCCCGCAACGGCCAGACCTACGACGTGATCCTCGATGCCGTGGGCACGGCTTCCTTCTCCCGCTGCCAGACCTCGTTGCGGCCCGGTGGGCGCCTGCTGCTGCTGGTGGCAAGCCTTCCCGCCTTGCTGCTCAGTGGCTGGCAGACCCTCACCACAGACAAGCGCGTGATCGCCGGGCCGGCCAGCGTGAAGCCCGGCGACCTGGAGCACCTGGCAGCGCTGGCCGAGGCAGGGGCGTTTCGGCCCGTGATCGGCCGCTGCTATCCCTTCGAGCAGCTCCCGGAAGCGCACCGTTATGTGGACACCGGCCACAAGCGGGGCAATGTGGTGATCAGCCTGGAAACCTGAGCCTCTGGAGCAGACCCTCAGGCCAGGGAATGCAGACCAATCGGATTGCCTTCAGTGTCGATCACCACCGAGATGAAACCGAACGCTCCAATCGCCATCTTGGGACGCAGCACCGTGCCACCAGCTGGACCCACCCGGCCCTCTTCGACGGCACAGTCCTGACAGGTGAAGTACACCATGGTGCCGCCCTTGCCGGGCTCGCAACCCTCCATCTGCATCAACGCTCCGCCTGCTCCCACCTTGTCGTCCTGCATGGGGAAACACCAGTAGGCCATCCCCGGCGTGGAGAAGTCTTCAAAGCCCACCTGGAACACAGCCGTGTAGAAGGCCTTGGCGCGCTCCATGTCGGAAACATTGAGCTCGAACCAGGTGATGGGGTTAGGAGTCATGGCTCACGTGTGTAGTCTTTGACATGAAGTTAGGCCTGCCGCAAGCTCGCTTCAAGCCTGCAGAACCAAACGTCACGGCGCGTGCGAGATGCGAGCGCAACCGCAGTGAAGGTTGCAAAGCTGGTGAGTACAAAACCTGCCAGATCCCTTGCTCCACCACTCATCACAACGGCGAGCGGCATGACATCCATGCCAAACCTGATCAGGGAGAAGCCATCGGGTCAGCGCGCGAGCAGCCAGCGCAGGGCAGAGAGCCCGATGATCAGCCCGATGCCGCTGTTCCACAGCAGGCTGCGGTGCCGGCGCAACCGCTCCAGCCAGTGCGGCAGCCGACTGCCGTGTTGCAACAGCAGAACGGTGGGCAGCAGCAGAACGGTGGGCAGCAGCAGTGCCAGCAGTAGGTCCGCGGCCATGGTGGGCAGGGGCGACAGCCTCCCCAGCTTCGCTGCTGGGCTGGATGACGCCATCTCTTTGCCTCGGACCAGGGCTTCAGGGTCAGTGCCCCAGACCCGAACTCGGCCGCTTGCGCCCCAGGGCCGGGCGCAGAGCTGAAACAATG
>NZ_JADEWP010000169.1:0-5875 GCF_015207535.1 Cyanobium sp. LEGE 06143
TCCCCATCCACCACCCGCCCTTCGGTGGCGCCCAGACAGCCCTCGATGGCGGTGTTGCGCTGGGGCAACCAGTCGCGCACGGCCTCGTAGGTGAGCCAGCGGCCAAGCTCAGCTGTGGCGGTGGCGTAGACGGCCGCTGGGGTGTGCCTGCTGCGCAACACACTGAGCCAGTGGCCGATCAGGGGGTGGGGGGGAACCACCACCCGCAGGGTCATCCCCATGGTTGCCATAACTTGATGCCTCACCGTAGTTGTGCGTCCATGGCCGGCATCCGCTCGCCGCTCCACCCCCTGTCACGCCTGCTGCTGGTCGGGGTGCTGTTGCTGGGGGTGCTGGTCGGTGGATCACCGGCAGCCCTGGCGATCACCGCACCCGAGCTGCGCGGCCAGCGGGCCGTCCAGGATCTGCAGCCCGACATGCACGGCCGCAACCTGCGCCAGCAGGAATTTCTCAAGGCCAGCCTGGATGGCTTCGACTTCAGCGAGGCCGACCTGCGCGGCGCCGTGTTCAACGGCAGCTCCCTGCGTCAGGCGAATCTGCAGGCAGCCAACCTCGAAGACGTGGTGGCCTTCGCCAGCCGTTTTGACGACAGCAACCTGGAGGGGGCCGTGCTGCGCAACGGCATGCTGATGCAGAGCCGCTTCCGCGGCAGCCGGATCGACGGGGCCGACTTCACCGACGCCGTGCTCGACCTGCCCGAACAGAAGTCGCTCTGCGCCCGGGCCAGCGGCACCAATCCGCTCACGGGAGTGAGCACCCGCGAGAGCCTCGCCTGCCGCCCATGACCACCCAATCTTCCGTCCGTCTTCCCGTCACCGTGGTGACCGGCTTCCTGGGCGCTGGCAAGACCACCCTGCTGAGGGAGCTGCTGCTGCATGGAGGCCAGCGCCTGGCGGTGCTCGTCAACGAGTTCGGCGAGGTGGGGCTCGATGGAGCCCTGCTGCGCAGCTGCGGCTTCTGCCCTGAGGAGGAGATCGGCTCGCGCCTGGTGGAGCTCACCAACGGCTGCCTCTGCTGCACGGTGCAGGACGACTTCCTGCCCACCATGCAGCAGCTGCTGGAGCGCGCCGACCAGCTCGACGGCATCCTGGTGGAAACCAGCGGCCTGGCCCTGCCGGAACCGCTGCTGGCGGCTCTGGGCTGGCCCGAGATCCGCAGCCGCACCTGGGTGAATGGCGTGGTCACCGTGGTGGATGGGGCCGCCCTGGCCCAGGGGTCGGTGGTGGCGGATCCCGCGGCCCTGGAGGCCCAGCGCCTGGCCGATCCAAGCCTCGACCACCTCACCGCCATCGATGAGCTGTTCGCCGAACAGCTGGAGTGCGCTGATCTGGTGCTGGTGAGCCATGGCGATCAACTCGATGCCACTGGTCTCGAGCGCATCCAGGAGCGGGTGACGCCGCTGGTGCGCCCCGGCACGCCGCTGCTGCCCATGGAGCGCGGTGGCATCGATCCGGCATTGGTGCTGGGGCTGGCCGCAAAGCAGCCTGACGGCTTGGCCCCTGAGCATCTCAGTGCCGATGACCACCCGCACGACGGCGACGACCACGACCATCACGACCACACCCATGTGGCGATGGAGTCGGTGGCGCTGGAGTGGAACGGCGAGTTGGAGCGCTCATCCCTGGAGGCTGCCATCCGCCGCCTCTGCCAGGAGAAGGGGATTGTGCGGGTGAAGGGCCGGCTCTGGATGCGCGGAAAGGACAGACCCCTGGTGCTGCAGGCGGTGGGCCCGCGGCTGGAGAGCTGGTTTGAGCCTGCCGCCCAGCCCCATGCCCCCGGGGTGGAACTGGTGCTGCTGGGCTTCGGGCTCGACCGGGACCAGCTGGAGCAGGCCCTCATCCAGCAGCCCTGATCCGGGGCTCGCGCCTAATCCAGGGGAAAATCGCCCTGGGCGCAGACCCCGTTCCAGCAGAGGGCGGGGTCGTCTGTCCAGCGGGCCTCGACGGGAATCCAGGCAGGCGATGGATTGCCAGGGCTGGGTCGCTGCATGGTCACGGCCCCGCGGCCGTCATGGCGGAACTCCAGGCGCTGATCGTTGAGCAGCAGACTCCAGCGCTCTCCCAGCCTCTCCACCAGCAGACTGCAGGCGCGCCAGGGGCCTGAGCTCTGGCGACAGCGCAGGGGAATCGGCTCAAGTGGCCGCACAGGTGCACGCTCCGCATGGGACCCTTCGGCCTGCGTCCCACCAGCCGGGGGGGCTTCAGGTGCAGCGCTGGCCAACGCGGGCATCAGCAGCAGCAAGGCCACCAGGCAGCCGTGACCGAGGCAAGCCAGCATGCGGTGTCCTGCGCAACGACCCCTTCAACCTGTCCACGGGCCGGGGATGGGGGCCATTGGGCTGCCAAGATTTAACAAACAACGGCTGTGTCGTGCCCGTCTTCAGCGCTCGCGTGCAGGTCTCCCTGCGACCTTCGGTTCTTGACCCTGCTGGGGAGGCCACTAGGGCGGCAGCGGCCCGCCTGGGGGTGACCAGCCTGCGCCGGCTGCGCATCGGCAAGGCGATCGTGCTGGAACTGGAGGCCGCCGATGCCACTGCGGCCAGGCAACAGGTGGAGCTGCTGGCGCAGCGGTTGCTGGCCAACCCGGTGATTGAGAACTGGAGCCTGGAGCTTCAGGAGCACGGCCAGGTCCAACCCACAGGAGCGCCGCTGTGAGCGTGGGGATCGTGGTGTTTCCCGGCTCGAACTGCGACCGGGACGTGCGCTGGGCCCTGGAGGGGTGCCTGGGGCTCGAAACCCGTTTCCTCTGGCATGAAGAGCGCGACCTGAGCGGGCTCGATGCCGTGGTGCTGCCGGGGGGCTTCAGCTATGGCGACTACCTGCGCTGCGGCGCGATTGCTCGCTTTGCTCCCGTGCTCGAGGAGGTGCGCAGCTTCGCCGAGGCCGGAGGGCCGGTGCTGGGCATCTGCAACGGCTTCCAGGTGCTCACCGAAATGGGCCTGCTGCCCGGGGCACTCACCCGCAATGGCCGCCTGCACTTTCTGTGTGAGCCGGCTCTGCTGGAGGTGAATCCCGGCCCGTGCCGCTGGCTGCAGGGCTACGGGGAGAAGGAGCGCATCAGCCTGCCGATCGCCCATGGAGAAGGCCGCTTTCAGGTGGGGGCTGAAGACCTGAAAGCCCTGGAGGAGCACGGCCAGGTGGCGCTGCGCTACGCCGCCAACCCGAATGGATCAGTGGGCGATGTAGCAGGCCTCTGCAACAGAGCCGGCAATGTGTTGGGGCTGATGCCCCACCCGGAGAGGGCCTGTGACCCAGTCCTGGGGGGCATCGATGGCAGCCGGCTGCTGCAGAGCCTGCTCAGCTGACGGCAGCGAAGAAGTCTTTCGACTTCACGGGGTCGGGGTTCATGGTCTTGTCGCCGGGCTGCCAGTTGGCGGGGCAGACCTCATCGGGGTGGCTCTGCACGTACTGGAAGGCCTGCAGCACCCGCAGAGTTTCGTCGACGCTGCGGCCCACGGGCAGGTTATTGATCGTGCTGTGCATGATCACGCCTTCGGGATCGATGATGAACAGACCGCGCAGGGCGACGCCGGCGTCTTCGTCCAGCACCTCGTAGACGCGGGCAATCTCCTTCTTGAGATCGGCCACAAGCGGGTAGCTGATGTCGCCGATGCCGCCATTCTTGCGGTCAGTCTGAATCCAGGCCAGGTGGCTGAATTCGCTGTCCACGGACACGCCCAGGACTTCGGTGTTCTTGGCGGCGAAGTCGCCGTAACGGTCAGAGAAGGCGGTGATCTCCGTGGGGCACACGAAGGTGAAGTCGAGGGGATAGAAGAACAGCACCACGTACTTGCCGCGGTACTGGGAGAGGGAGATCTCCTTGAACTCCTGATCCACCACGGCAGTGGCGGTGAAATCAGGGGCCTGCAGGCCGACGAGGCGGGTCATGCGCAAGTGCGAGCGAAGGGGGTGGAGGACGCAATCGGGCTCAGCTGGGCGAACTCGATCCGACTTCCAGTTACATCCTACAATTTATCACAAGCTTCTGCAGGCCAGGCCATAGGCTGGCAGCAACTCGTGGAGTTGATGGAATGGGTTGGGATCCAGGCGTGCTGCGCAAATACAACACCACAGGCCACTTCCGCCTGCTGAGCCAGCTGCGCGGCGAGCTCAAGGCCCATCCCCTGGTGCGCCCCAAAGAGGGCCAGACCATCGGTGAAGTGAATCGGAGCAAGGGGCTGATCCGGGCGATGGAGGCCCGGGGCACCGGTCGCAGCCGCCGCGCCGTGGCGGCGGCCCAGGCCGCAGCGGCCTTCCCGGTGGTGGTGAGCGACGAGAGCCTGGAGGCCGCCCAGCGCGACCCTGAACTGGGCCTGTTGCCCAACGCAACCGCTCTGGACTGAATCGGTTGGAGTCCAGCGCGGCAAGACACAGGTCTTGTTCAAAGACCCAAGAAACGCTGGTCATGCCAGGAGAGGCCAAGGCGGCATGGCTCGGGGGAGACTTGAACTCCCGACCTTGGGGTTATGAATCCCACGCTCTAACCAGCTGAGCTACCGAGCCCTACTGGCCTCTCCAGCGGGCCTGACTGTATCAGGCGCGGGGTGGCAGAAACTGGAGCGGGTTCGCTGCACCCCGGGAGGGGGGATGGATCTCGAAGTGGAGGTGAGGACCCGTGCTGCGGCCTGTGCTCCCCATCAGCGCAATCAGGGTGCCCTGGGCCACGTCCTGGCCGGCCGTCACCATCAGGCGGCTGTTGTGGGCGTAGAGGGAGCGGCTGCCGTCGGCGTGGGCGAGGGTCACCAGATAGCCGTAACCGCCGTCATGCCAGCCGGAGAAGGCCACTCGGCCCCTGCGGGCCGCCACGATCGGCGTGCCCACGTTGTTGGCCACGTCAATGCCCTTGTGCATGCGTCCCCAGCGCCAGCCATAGCCGGAGGTGAACACGCCCTTGGTGGGCCAGATCCAGCCATCGGGAACAGGCTGCCTGCTGTCGAAGCTGTTGTTTTCCGTGCCCAGGCCAGGAATCTGGGGCCAGCTGAGGCCGCCACTGGTGGAGGGCTTCAGGCCCAGGACTGCCCGCTGCCGGACAGGTTCGGCCTGGACCAGCTTCACTTCATTGCCGGCCACCAGACGGGCGGTCTGCATGCCGGGGTTCAGCTTCAGCAGCTCAGCCATGGTGAGGCCGTAGCGCTGGGCGATGGCCATCACGGTGTCGCCGAGGCGCACAACGCCCTTGGACTGCAGCGGGGGAGGGGACTGAAGGGGAGGCGTGCGGCGCAGCTCAGAGGTGTCGACCGAGGCCAGCAGCTTCACGGCGCGGGTCTGCTGCGCCGGTACCACCAGCCACTCACCGCGATCAAAGCGATGGTCGGTGTCCACGTCGTTCAGATTGGCAAGCCGCTCGCTACCCATGCTGAGGTCGCGGGAGAGCTCATCGATGCTCACGGGCTGGCGCACCTTCACCCAGAGCTTCTGGGAATTGGGGCGCGGCCGGGCCGCCAGCAGGGTGTCGATCGAGGCGTCATCCGACTCTGCGGGAGTGAAGGCCTGGGTGACGGCAGGCACGGTGGCTGCCAGGGCTGCAGAGAGAAGGATGGACGTTTTGATTGGTGACAAAGGCTTCAAAGGTTGTTCCCCAAAACGACAAAGCTCAGTAGAGAAGCCGAGATCCCTGAGCCGCGCAGACCGTAGCGGACGAGCCCCCCAGGATCAAGTGCGTCTCGACACGGAATCCATCGGGACGGTTGCTCCCGCCCGCTGCCCCGGGACCGCACCAGGCGGGGGCAAGCCTGCCTCAGCCTGGGATCTCAGCCGCTGATCGGCTCCTGCTGACGCAGGGCCTCGAACAGCACAATCCCCACCGACACCGACAGGTTGAGGCTGCGCACCCCGCCCTCGGGATGCTGGCGTGAGCGAGCCATCGGAATGGTGAT
>NZ_JADEWP010000170.1:0-5795 GCF_015207535.1 Cyanobium sp. LEGE 06143
CTGCAGAAGGGTCTGCGCATGGTGGTCACCGAGGGCACGGCGCGGCTGCTCAACGATCCGAGCCTGCCGCCGGTGGCCGGCAAGACCGGCACCGGTGAGGATCCCCCCCGCCCCGACCACGCCTGGTTCGGTGGCTATGCGCCAGCCGACAAGCCCAGCCTGGTGATCGTGGCCTTCGGCGAGAACTCCGGGGGCTACGGCGGCACGGTGGCGGCACCGATGGTCAAGGCCCTGATGACCACCTGGTTCAGCGGCGGCGCCCGGCCCGACTGAGCCCGTGCCGGCTCAGGTTGCGCAACTGTTCAGGCCACCAGCTGCAGCTGGGGCCGCTCCAGCAGGCGGCAGTAGAAGCCGCGCAGCTGCTGGGTGGCGGAGGCCCAGCCCCAGCGCTCGGCCTCGCTGCGGGCGGCCTGGCGCAGCAGCTGGCGCTCGCCTGGATCCCCCAGCAGCCGCCCCACCGCCGCCGCCAGACTCGCGGCGCCGCCGTCGACGCCATCGGGCTCATAGAGGCAGCCGTTGACGCCATCGCTGACGATGTCCGGAATGCCGCCACGGTTGGCCCCCACCACCGGGCAACCGGCCGCCATGGCCTCCAGCAACACCAGGCCCAGGGTTTCGGTGCTGCTCGGGAACACGAAGGCATCGCCGCTGGCATAGGCGCTGGCCAGGGGCGCGCCTGTCAGGTAGCCCACGAAGGTGGTGGCGGTGCCGGCGAACACCTTCTCCAGGGCCTGGCGGTGGGGACCATCCCCCACCAGGGCCAGGCTGGCCTCAGGTATGGCCTCAAGCACCGGCCGGATGCGCTCGATCTGTTTTTCGGCGGAGAGGCGGCCGATGTAGAGCAGCAGCTTGCCGGTGTCGCTGTGGCCGCCCAGCAATTGCTCCCGCGTAAYCTGGTTGCGCAGTTCAGGGCGGAACAGTTCGGTGTCCACGCCGCGCTGCCAGAGGTCGGTGTGCTGGATGCCCTTCTCGCTCAGCTCCTGCACCATGGCGCTGGAGGTGCAGAGGTTGAGGCTGGCCTGGTTGTGGGCGGCCTTGAGCAGTTCCCACAGCAGCGGCTCCAGCATGCCCATGCCGTAGTGCTCCAGATACTTGGGCAGGTGGGTGTGGTAGCTGGCGATCAGGGGATAGCCCTTGGTCTTCGCCAGCCAGATGCCGCCCAGGCCGAGCACGGCCGGGTTCACCACATGCACCAGATCGGGCTGGAACTCCTCGAGGGCCTCCGCCACGGCGGGGCGGGGCAGGGCCAGCTTCAGCTCCGGATAGAGGGGCAGCGGCATGGCCGGCACCCCCACCACCCGCGCACCCATGTACTCGGCCGGAGCGCCCTCCGGGCAGAAGATCAGCACCTCATCTCCCAGGTCCACCAGGTGCTGCACCGTCTTGGTCAGGCGGGTCACAATCCCGTCGACCTTGGGCAGGAAGGTCTCGGTGAAGAAGGCGATCTTCAAGGCTCGGGTGCCGCAGGGGGGGGAGAGCTGGATGCAGGCGGTGTCGATCAGGTCGCCCGGATCAAGCCGTCTGGATGGCCTGGGCCTGGGTGGTGGTCCAGGCCGACACGCAGGGGATCCGACTGCGGTCGCAGCGATCAGCCCAGCGGCGGGCCACATCCACCACTTCGGCCATCAGACCGTCGTCGAGGGTGGTGGGGTTGAGGCCCAGCTCGATGAAGCAGCGGTTGTCCACGATCAGGTCGTTCTCCACGGCCTCATTGCGGGGGTTGGGCAGGTAGGTGATCTCGGCGTTGGTGAGGGACGACACCTTGCGGGCCAGTTCGCCCACCTGGTGGCTCTCGGTCATCTGGTTGAAGATCTTCACCTTCTCGCCATGGGCGGGGGGGTGCTCCAGGGCCAGCTGCACACAGCGCACGGAGTCGCGGATGTGGATGAAGGCGCGGGTCTGGCCGCCGGTGCCATGCACCGTGAGCGGGTAGTCGATGGCGGCCTGCATCAGGAAGCGGTTCAGCACCGTGCCGTAGTCGCCGTCGTAGTCGAAACGATTGGTGAGGCGGGGATCCCTTTCGGTGAGCTCCGTGTTGGTGCCCCAGACGATGCCCTGGTGCAGATCAGTGATGCGGATCTGGTCGTTTTTGTTGTAGTAGAGGAACAACAACTGATCCAGAGTCTTGGTCATGTGATACACACTGCCGGGGCTGGCAGGGTGCAGGATCTTCTCGGTGAAGCGGCTGCCATCCGGCTGGGGCACCTCCACCGTGAGGTAGCCCTCGGGAATCGTGGCGCCGCGGTGGGAGCCGTAGCCGTACACCCCCATCGTGCCCAGGTGCACGATGTGAATGTCGAGGCCGCTCTCCACGATCGCGGCCAGCAGGTTGTGGGTGCCGTTGACGTTGTTGTCCACGGTGTAGCGCTTGGTGGCGCTGGACTTCATCGAGTAGGGGGCCGCCCTCTGCTCGGCGAAGTGCACCACGGCCGTGGGCCGCTCGTCGCGCAGCAGATCCAGCAGGCGGGTGTACTCCTGGGCGATGTCCATCCGCACGAAGCGGATCGCCCGGCCCCCCACCTGCTCCCAGGCCCGCAGGCGCTCGCTGATGGTGGCGATCGGCGTCAGCGACTCGACCTCCAGGTCGACGTCGATCTTGCGCCGGCTCAGGTTGTCGACGATCACCACATCGTGGCCGGCATCCGCCAGGTTGACCGCACAGGGCCAGCCGCAGAAGCCATCGCCGCCGAGAACGAACACCTTCATTCCGAAACCTTCATTCCGAAAACCCCAGACCCCTGCAGGACGAGCTGTCGCTCATCGGGGCAAGCTACTACAGGCGTTCCGGCGCTCTCAGCCGCTGATCCCCACGGCCACCACCACCAGGGCCAGCACCAGAACGGCGCCACCGATCAGCAGCAACCGCGACTGGCTGCTGCTGCGCTCGCCCTCCTCCATCACCACCATGCGGGGCTCCCGGGCGAAGGCGTTGAGCTTGCCGCCGTCTTCTTCGGTGACCTGCATGGACCAGGGCTCTAGGAGGGCTCACCTTATGGAGAGATGTCCGGGCTGTCAGGCCGCCGCGGCCAGAACGTCAACGGAAGTTCATGCGGTGCCCGGCGGAAGGGCGATCAGCTGCCCACGCGCCCCTGGCCGGGGGAGCTGGGGCTGGCCTGGGGGCGTCGCGGCAGCCGTCCGGCCTGGAAGGCCAGGCGGCCGGCCTGGCAGGCCTGGGCCATGGCCTGGGCCATCAGGGGCGGGTTGCCGGCCAGGGCGATGGCGCTGTTGATCAGCAGGGCGTCAGCTCCCATCTCCATGGCCTCGGCCGCCTCGCTGGGCACACCAATGCCCGCGTCCACCACCACCGGCACGCTGGCGTTCTCGATGATCAGGGCGATGTTGGCGCCATTGCGGATGCCCTGGCCGGAGCCGATCGGTGAGGCCAGCGGCATCACCGTGGCGCAGCCCACCTCCTCCAGCCGCTTGGCCAGCAGCGGGTCGGCATTGATGTAGGGCAGCACCGTGAAGCCCTCCTTCACCAGTTGCTCCGCCGCCTCCAGGGTGCCGAATGGATCGGGCAGCAGGTGGCGGCTGTCGGGGATCACCTCCAGCTTCACGAAGCTGTTGTCCTCCTGCCCCGCCAGCTTGGCCAGCTCCCGCCCCAGCCTGGCCACCCGCACCGCTTCCTCGGCGGTGGCGCAGCCGGCGGTGTTCGGCAGCATCCAGATGCGCTGCCAGTCGATCGCCTGCATCAGGCCGCCGTGGCCCGGAGCGCCGCTCTGCACCCGGCGCACCGCCACGGTGACGATGGCGCAGTCGCTGCGCTCCAGGCTGGCCTGCATGGTGGCGAGATCGGCGTACTTGCCCGTGCCGGTCATCAGCCGGCTGCGGAAACGGCGTCCGCCGATCAGCAGGTCGTCGCTGCCGGCGGCAGGGGCCTCGCCGGCGGCGGCGCTGCTGGAGAGGGGGATCCCGGTTGGGTTGGGCACCACGATGGCTTCCGGCGCATGGCTCACAATGGCTCTAGCCTCCCATCAACTCCGGCCCTGCCGTGCTTCGAACGCTCCTGCTCACGGTTCTGCCCCTCGCCGCGCTGCCGCTGGCCGCTCTGCCCCTCACACCCGCGCCAGCGGCGGCGCAGTTCCTGGGCGCTGACAGCTTTCTTCCCTTCAGCCTCCCCGCCGAATTCGGCGTCCCTGCCGCCGACCAGCGCGACTCCAGCGTCGAGACCTTCGATCCCGTCGGTCGTGCCGAGCTGCTGGTGCGCGAGATCCCGCGGTCCTGGGTGGGCTCCTACCAGGCCTTCGGCGGCAGTGAGGTCGTGCCTGCCAGCCTCAGCCTCTCCGAGCTGAGAGCGGTGGGTCAGATCGTCGATCTGCGCGGCACCATGACCATCAACGGCGCCTCGACGGCGGTGCAGGGCAACCTCAATGCCGAGTCCGACCAGCTCGATCTGATCCTGCTCTGCCGCTGCAATGTGGGCGGCCTGGAGATGGGCGGCATGTTCTCGGGTCAGCAGGGGCTCGCCCTTGTCGGCTGGAATGCCCCGCGGCTCACCAATTCCGGCGGACGCCTGGAGCTGCAGCCCCAGTCTCAGCCCGTCAGCGCCCCAGGGGGGCCGGCGCCGATCGCGCCCGTGCGCGGGCTCTGGTGAGGCTGGCGGCCTTCAGGCCGCCTTCCCCTGGGTGCGCTCCAGCCTGTTCAGGCGCTTGAGGGCCGTGCGGTTGCCGCTGTCGAGTTCGAGCACCTTCTGATAGGTGGCGCGGGCCTGCTCGGGGTCCTGCTCCTTCTCCAGGGCGTAGGCGAGGTTGTTGAGGGCCACGGGATAGTCAGGCTTGGCCTTGAGGGCAGCCCGGTAGTGCTTGAGGGCCGTCTTGTAATTCTTCTGGGCCGCCAGCGCGAAGCCCAGGGCGTTCTCGATCAGGGCCAGGGCCTCCGCCGGGGCCTCTTCCGCCGTGGCCAGCTGGCGGGCCTCGCTGAGGCTCTCCACCGCCTGGCCGAACAGGCGCTTGCGCAGTTGCACGGAGCCCAGCTCATAGAGGCTGGCGGCATCCCTGGCCTCCGTCTGGTCACCTTGACCACCCTGGCGCTCGAGGCGCGCCAGGGTGACCTCGTCCTGGCGCACCTTCCAGATCTGGCGCGCCACCACCACGGCAGCACCGCCGAGCAAGACGACCAGGCCGATCAGATAGGCCTGGGGAAGCAGGTTTTCCAAGGGGCGCCGGGGCTGGGAGGAGGGATCGGGTGGTCGGCGATCAGGCCTTGGCGGAGCCGACGACGCTGCTGAAGCTGGTGGGGTCGACCACGGCCAGCTGGGCCAGCATCTTGCGGTTCAGGCGCACATCCGCCTTCTTGAGGCCGCCCATCAGACGGCTGTAGCTGACGCCGTTGATCCTCGCCGCGGCGTTGATGCGAGCGATCCAGAGCCGACGGAAATCGCGCTTGCGGCGGCGACGGTCGCGGTAGGCATTGCAGAGGGCCTTCATCACCCGCTGGTTGGCGGTGCGGAAGAGGGAACCATTGCCGCCGCGGAAGCCGCGGGCCAATCTCAGAACTTTATTGCGGCGTTTACGGGCAACGTTGCCCCTCTTGACGCGGGCCATGGCAGGGAATCAGGTGGAGATGAAGGGAAGGCGTAGCGGTGGCCGGTGCCCTCAGGCGTAGGGCAGCATGCCCTTGACGTTGTCGGCGTCGCGCTCGTCGACGACGGCCATCGTCCCCAGGTAGCGCTTGCGCTTGGGGCTCTTGTGATCGAGCAGGTGGTTGTGGAAGGCCCGGCGACGCATGAACTTGCCGGTGCCGGTGGCCTTGAACCGCTTGGCGGCTGCTCTGCGGGTCTTGAGCTTGGGCATGTC
>NZ_JADEWP010000174.1:0-5608 GCF_015207535.1 Cyanobium sp. LEGE 06143
CCCACCGGAGCCGGGGCGGCGGCGGTGTTCACGGCGATCGCGGCGGAACAGGAGGGCTGGGGAGTGGTCATCGCTGGGCGACTGGCTGACAGGCGGATGACGCATCATGGTCCTGCATGCCCGCTGGCCCCAGGGGCCAAGGACCCATCAGCGCCACCCTCACCGCCCCCTCCCCTGCCGACCCGCTGCACCAGTCCCATGTGGAGCTCAGCGGGCTGTGGCACCGCTACGAGGGCACCGAGGGCTACACCCTGCGCGGCATCGATCTGCAGCTGCGCCCGGGCGAGCTGGTGGGGCTGCTGGGGCCCTCCGGTTGCGGCAAGACCACCCTGCTGCGGCTGATTGCCGGTTTCGAGCGGCCCGAGCGCGGTGCCGTGATGATCGCCGGCCGCCAGGTGGCTGGCGAGGAGCGCTGGCTGGTGCCGGAGCGGCGCGGCGTGGGGATGGTGTTCCAGGACTACGCCCTGTTCCCGCACCTCACCGCCTGGCGCAACCTCTGCTTCGGGCTGCGCCGCGGCGAGGACACCGCCCGCGCCGCCTGGCTGCTGGAGCTGCTGGGGCTGAACGGCCTGGAGCGCCGCTATCCCCACGAGCTCTCCGGCGGCCAGCGCCAGCGCCTGGCCCTGGCCCGGGCCCTGGCGCCGCGGCCCTCGGTGGTGCTGCTGGATGAGCCCTTCTCCAACCTCGACGTGGAGGTGCGCCTGCGCCTGCGGGCCGAACTGCCCCAGGTGCTCAGCCAGTGCGGAGCCTGCGGGCTGATCGTGACCCACGACCCCGAGGAGGCCCTGGCGATCTGCGACCGGGTGGCCTTGCTCTGTGATGGTGTTCTGCACCAGTGCGCCACCCCCAGGGAGCTGGTGCAACGGCCCGCCACCTCCTTTGTGGGCCGTTTCGTGCTGCAGGGCAATCTGTTGCCAGTGCGCGCCAGCCGCGGCCTGTTCACCACCCCCCTGGGTCAGCTCAGGCCCCTGGAGTCGACACCTCAGCGGTTGGATGCAGAACAGGCCGCGGAGGTGATGGTGAGCCCCGAGTCCATCGCTCTGGTGCCCGATCGCGCCGGAGAGGCCCGGGTGCTGGGGCGGGAGTTTCTGGGCCGGGAGTGGCTCTACCAGCTGCGCCAGGACGACCTCAATCTGCGGCTGCGGCTGCCTCTGGGCGAGGAGTACGGCCACGGCCAGCGCTGCCGGCTGCAGTTGCGCCGGGGCCACGGCGCCACGCTGTTTCCCCAGGGTCTGCCCCTGGAGGTGTGCTGACACAGCCGCGCCAGTGGTCTTTCTGCTCCCTGAGCCGGGCCAGGCTGGCGGCATCAGGGGCCCGCAGGAAGAGGTTCGTGGCCAGCTCCAGGGCGATCTGGCTGGGCACCGTGGCCTGGCCCAGGGCCCGCTGGGCCAGCACCGCGTCCAGCCGCTGCCGGATCGGTGCCGCCGCCGGGTCGTCACTGGCCACGCTGGCGACGGCCCAGCGCAGGTTGGCCTCCGTGTACTCGTGGGCGCACCACACCCAGGTGGAGCCGGGCAGGGCCGCCAGCCGCTGCAGCGAGGCCTGCATCTGGGCGGCACTGCCCTCGAACAGCCGGCCGCAGCCGCCGGCGAACAGGGTGTCGCCGCAGAACAGGTGCCCGGCCCGGGGGAACCAGTAGGCGAGGTGGGCCCGCGTGTGGCCCGGCACGGCCAGCACCTCCACCGGCTCTCCCAGCAGCGTGAGCTGATCGCCATCGGCCACGCCCTGGGTCTGGAAGGGGATGCGCTCCAGGTCGTCGCGGGCGGCCACCACGGCGCAGTCGGGCCAGCGACGCAGCAGCCCCGGGCTGCCGCCGATGTGGTCGCTGTGGTGGTGGGTCTGCAGGATGCAGACCAGCTCCAGGCCCCGCTGCTCCAGGCGTTGCTGGATCGGGGCCTCGACCGCGGGGTCCACCACCGCAGCCTGCTGGCCCCTGCTCAGCAGCATCACGTAGTTGTCGTGGAGCACGGGGATCAGCTCCACCTGCAGCGTCCGCTCCTGCGGCGGCTCCAGCTGAGGCGCCCCCGCCTTCATTGGCCGGGCTCCTGCGGGGCTCTCTCGGCGATTCGGGCCCATCGTTACAGTCCGAACAGAGACGTGTCTCCATGATCACCGTTGCCCTGGCCAAGGGTGCCCTGCTGAAGGATTCGGTGCGTCGCTTCGCCGCCGCCGGCCTTGATTTTTCCGCTGTGCTTGAGCCGGGCAATCGCCTGCTGATGGTGCCCAGTGCCTGCGGCACGGCCCGCGCCCTGCTGGTGCGCAACGCCGACGTGCCCGTGTATGTGGCCTATGGCCAGGCGCAGCTGGGGGTGGTGGGTTACGACGTGCTGCAGGAGCACCAGCTGCCGGTGGCCCAGCTGGTGGACCTGGGCTTCGGCGGCTGCCGCATGAGTGTGGCCGTCAAGGCCAGCAGCCCCTACCGCCGGGCCGTGGATCTGCCGGCCCATTGCCGCGTGGCCAGCAAGTTCACCCGCTGCGCCGAGGCCTATTTCGAAGCTCTCGATCTGCCGGTGGAGCTGATCCACCTGGCCGGATCGGTGGAACTGGGCCCGATCACCGGCATGAGTGAGGCGATCGTGGATCTGGTGGCCACCGGCCGCACCCTCAAGGACAACGGCCTGATCGCCATTGAGGATCTGTTCCAGTCCACGGCCCGGCTGGTGGGCCATCCCCTGGCCCTGCGCCTCGATGGCGGCGCCCTGCAGACGATCGTCGATCGGGTTGCGGCCGTCGCCACGGCTCCCCCCGCCCCGGCGGGCGTGGCCTGATGGCGGCCCTCGACCGCGAACGGCTGCTGCGGCTGCTGCCCTACCTGGGCCGCGACAAGCGCCGCCTGCTGCTCACCCTCACCCTGCTGATCCCGGTGGCCACGGCCGCGGCCATCCAGCCGCTGCTGGTGGGTCAGGCGATCGCCGTGCTGCGGGGTGAGCCCACCCTCGCCTTCCTCAGCGGCATGCCGGTGGACCAGGCCCTGCGGCTGCTGGTGATCGTGCTGCTGGCGGCGGTGCTGTTGCGGCTGGGCCTGCAGGGCCTGCAGAGCTACAGCGTTCAGGCCGTGGGCCAGCGGCTCACCGCCCGCATCCGCGACGACCTCTTCGCCCATGCCATGGCGCTGTCGCTGCGCTTTCACGACCGCACGCCGGTGGGCAAGCTGCTCACCCGGCTCACCAGTGACGTCGATGCCCTGGCCGAGGTCTTCGGCAGCGGCGCCGTGGGGGTGCTGGCCGATCTGGTCACCCTGTTGGTGATCGCCGTCACCATGCTCAGCATCGAGTGGCGTCTGGCGCTGCTGCTGCTCTCCTCCCAGGTGCCCGTGGTGCTGGGGATGCTGTGGCTGCAGAAGCGCTACCGCCGGGCCAACTACCGGGTGCGCGAGGAACTCAGCGCCCTCAATGCCGACCTGCAGGAGAACCTGCAGGGGCTGGAGGTGGTGCAGATGTTCCGCCGCGAGGACGTCAACAGCGCCCGCTTCGCCCGCACCACCGACGCCTACCGCCAGGCCGTGACGGGCACGATCCTGTTCGACAGCTCCATCTCAGCCTTCATCGAGTGGGTGGCCCTGGTGGCCGTGGCCGTGGTGCTGGCCGCAGGCGGCAGCATGGTGTCCGGCGGCGTGCTCGGGCTGGGCACCCTCACCACCTTCATCCTCTACTCCCAGCGGCTCTTCGATCCCCTGCGCCAGCTGGCGGAGCGCTTCACCCAGATCCAGGGCGGTCTCACGGCGGTGGAGCGCATCGGCGAACTGCTGGAGCAGCCGATCGAGATCCAGGAGCTTCCCGCCGCCCAGCGTTCGGCGGCGGCCCATCGCTCCGGCGGCCAGCGCAGCAGCGCCGGAGAGGTGGTGTTTGAGCACGTGTCGTTCGCCTACCGCGAGGACGATCCGATCCTCACGGATCTCTCCTTCCGCATCGCTCCCGGCGAGCATGTCGCCCTGGTGGGGCCCACCGGATCGGGTAAGACCACGGTGATCCGCCTGCTCTGCCGCCTCTACGAGCCCCAGAGCGGCCGGATCCTGCTCGATGGGGTGGACATCCGCGAGCTGCCGATCCCCACCCTGCGCCAGCGACTCGGGGTGGTGCTGCAGGACACCTTCCTGTTCAGCGGCAATGTGGCCGACAACCTGCGCCTCGATGCGCCCATCTCCAGCGATGACCTGCAGCGCCTCTGTCGGGAGCTGGGCCTGGCGGAGCTGCTGCGCCGTCTGCCTGAGGGGCTCGCCACCGAGCTGCGCGAGCGCGGCGGCAATCTCTCCTCCGGCGAGCGGCAGCTGCTGGCGGTGGCCCGGGTGGCGATCCGCGATCCCTCCGTGCTGGTGATGGACGAGGCCACCGCCTTCCTGGATCCGGCCACTGAGGCCACCCTGCAGCGCGACCTCGACCGCCTGCTCCAGCAGCGCACGGCGATCGTGATCGCCCACCGGCTGGCCACCGTGGAGGCCGCCGACCGCATCCTGGTGCTGCAGCGGGGCCGCGTCATTGAAGAGGGCACCCATCGCCAGCTGCGCGATTCCGGTGGCCTCTACGCCCGCCTCGCCGAGCTGCAGGACAAGGGGCTGGCAGCGCTCTAGCGGCTGCGACAGAACCTGGCCATTGGTAGTGGTGGCTGCCACACGGGGTTCAACCGAGGGCCTAGGACGTTTTCACTTCTGGTCAATCTCCCTGTTCATGAATGATGCTGACCTGCTCAAGAGCGCTGCACCGATGATGGACGGGAGTGAGAAAAAGAGTAAAAAAGACAAGAAGGAGAAGAAAGCCGAGAAGAAGGCCAAGATCAAGAGCCCTGCCAAAGCCAAGGGCGGCAAGGGCAAGAACGACAAAAAAGGACTCTCTGCTGACAAGTACAAACCCTCTCCGATCCTTGATGACTTTGCCAAGCATTCGGAAGGCCACCTCCCCAAGCTCGATCGCAAGTTCTACGAGAAAGAGCTGACCCGGTTGCAGGTGGAGCTGGTGAAGATGCAGTACTGGATCAAGCACGTGGGTTATCGGGTTGTGCTGCTGTTCGAGGGCAGGGATGCGGCTGGCAAGGGCGGCACGATCAAGCGCATCACCGAGCCCCTGAACCCACGCGGCTGCAACGTGGTGGCCCTGGGAACCCCCTCTGATCAGCAGAAAACCCAGTGGTATTTCCAGCGCTATGTAGAGCACTTCCCTTCCGCCGGCGAGATCGTGCTCTTCGACCGCAGCTGGTACAACCGCGCCGGGGTGGAGAAGGTGATGGGCTTCTGCACACCAGAGCAGGTGGAGGAGTTCATGCTCTCCTGCCCGGAGTTCGAGCGCATGCTGGTGCGCAGCGGCATCGTGCTGATCAAATACTGGTTCTCCGTCAGCGACGACGAGCAGGAGTCCCGCTTCCGCTCACGGCTCGAAGACCCCGCCCGCCGCTGGAAACTCAGCCCCATGGATCTCGAGTCGCGCGATCGCTGGGTGGAATTCTCCAAGGCCAAGGATGAGATGTTTGCCCACACCAACATCCCTGAGGCGCCCTGGTTCACGGTGGAGGCCAATGACAAGCGCCGCGCCCGGCTCAACTGCATCAGCCACCTGCTCAGCAAGATTCCCTATGAAGACATGACCCCCGACGCGATCGAATTGCCCCCCCGCAAGAG
>NZ_JADEWP010000019.1:0-19884 GCF_015207535.1 Cyanobium sp. LEGE 06143
GGGTGAGGTGCATGGTGGCTGGGGAGGGGAGGGATGGACCAGACCCCGCCGCACTGTGGCAGGGGTCTGAGGGCGGACAGGTTCAGCTGCAACCTTCAGGGCGCCAGGGTTGTTCCTGAAAGGGCCAGACCCGCGGCAGTTGCGGAGCGGGCAAGCCCCTGGCCGCCCTGATCCGGGCCCAGATGCGGCTGAACCAGAACCGGGCCGCCTGGCTGGAGGGGCCCCGGTAGCGGGCCACCAGTCCAGGCTCCAGGGCGCCGCAGGCCATGGCGCCGTCCAGCCCGTCGCGATCCTGGCGGCACAGCTCCAGCAGCCCGGCCAGCTCAGCCCTGGGGAAGTGCTCCGGAGCGGCCCACACCAGCGAGCCGTACACCGGCTGCCGGGCCAGGCCATGCTCCCCGGCCAGGGCCTCGCCGCCCAGCTCCAGGCGATCCACCAGCATCCAGGKGTTGCCGCGGCTGCCGCCGCGATGGATGTCGAGGGCCGAACGCCAGCAGCCGGCAGCGAGGTCTTCGCCGGCGGCGGTGCGGCCCAGGCGCACCACCTCCACGCCCAGGTAGGAGGCCTGGGGGGCCAGCTCCACCCGGCAGCGCTGCTCCAGCAGCCCGTCGGCGTAGAGCACCAGCTCCTGGGGCAGCCACTCCAGATCCGCGCCGTCGGCGAGGCAGAAGTGGAGCTGCTGGTTCACCCAGCGCCCCTCGGGTGCCTGGCTGAGGCGGCCCACCGACCCGTAGACCTTCTGGGCCGCCACGCTGGTGAGCAGGGCTTCACTGCGCTCCTCCAGGCTCGCCTCGATCGTGAGCTGATCGCCCCCCACCAGCCCCCCGGCGGTGTGCAGCAACGGCAGTTCGCAGCGGCCATCCTGGTGCCGATAGGCGCGCTGCAGTTTCAGCGGCGCTGTGGCGCTGCCCTGGAAGCTGGTGTCGCCAGCATCGGCGCCGGCGCCACGGCGGAACACCAGCTGGGTCTGGCCGTGCCAGCTGCCGGCGGCTCGTGGTTTGGAGATACTCAGCACAGCGTCATGCCGCCATGATCCCCGCTTCCGCGGTCCCAGGGCCAGTGCCGCAGCCCCTGGTGCTCACCCAGCGGCTCTCCGGACTCTCTGGCCAGACCCCTCCCTTCGTGCTCCAGCTCAGCGCTGACGAGCGCACCCGGCTGCGGGGACGCCGCCACAGCGTCTGCGGCCAGCCGCTGTTGCTGCAGCTGCCCCGCGGCGAGGCCCTGCAGCCCGGTGACCTGCTCGCCGATGGCGAGGGCCTGGCCTGGGTGCGGGTGGAGGCCGCGGCGGAGGCCCTGCTGCAGATCACGGCAGCCGATCCCCTGGCGTTGCTCCAGGCGGCCTACCACCTGGGTAACAGGCATGTCGCCATGGAAATCCGGCCAGGAGAGCTGAGGCTGGCGGAGGATCCCGTGCTGGCCCATCTGATGGAGCACCGCCGCCTGGGGGTGGCGCGGATCAGCGCCCCTTTTCTGCCTGAGCACGGTGCCTACGCCAGCAGCCAGGGCCACTCCCATGGCGGCTCAGAGCCCGGGGGCCATGGGCATGGCGCCTAGGTCGGCCGGCAGCGGCCGCCTGGCCCTGCTGCAGCTGGTGAGCCCGGCTCTGCCGGTGGGGGCGTTCAGCTACGCCGAGGGGCTTGAGGTGCTCGTGCAGCACGGCCTGCTCCAGGACGCTGCGGGGGTGGAGGCCTGGCTGCGGGCCGAATTGCAGCGAGGAGCCGTGACCGTCGAAGCCGCCTGGCTGCCCAGGCTGATGCTGGCCCCGGATCCGGAGCTGCGTGATCGGGACGCCTGGTTGCTGGCCCAGAGAGAGGCACCGGAGCTGCGCGCCCAGCAGCGCCAGATGGGGGGGTCTCTGCTGCGGCTGCTGGCGGACCTGGGCCTGGAGCCGCCGGCGCTCGACCTGGCCTGGCCAGGGGCCTTTGCCCTGGCGGGCCGCGCCCTGGCCATTCCAGCCCAGGAGCTGGTGGAGGCCTATCTCTACGGCTGGGTGGCCAACCAGCTGAGCGCGGCGGTGCGGCTGGTGCCCCTGGGGCCGACCCGGGCCCAGGCGGTGCAGTGGGGACTGGCCCCGGTGATTGCGGCGCGGGCTGAGAGCCTGGTTGGGGCGGATCCAGATCAGCTCTGGACAGGGGCTGTTGGGGCCTCCCTGGCTCAATTGCGCCATGCTGAGCTCTACTCCAGGTTGTTTCGGAGCTGAGGGAGCCGATGAGCAGGCTGCGGGTGGGGGTGGCAGGGCCCGTCGGGTCGGGCAAGACGGCCCTGGTGGAAGCTCTCTGCCGGCGTCTGCGGCAGCAGCTGCAACTCGCCGTGGTCACCAATGACATCTACACCCAGGAGGACGCCCAGTTCCTGACCCGGGCGGGCGTGCTGGAGCCTGAGCGCATCCGCGGCGTCGAGACCGGTGGCTGTCCCCACACCGCCATCCGGGAGGACTGCTCGATCAACCGCGCCGCCGTGGAGGAGCTGGAGMGGCTCTACCCCGATCTCGACCTGGTGCTGGTGGAAAGTGGCGGCGACAACCTGGCGGCCAGCTTCAGTCCAGAACTGGTGGACCTGTGCATCTACGTGATTGATGTGGCCGCTGGAGACAAGATTCCGCGCAAGGGGGGGCCGGGCATCACCCGCTCCGATCTGCTGGTGATCAACAAGATTGACCTGGCGCCGCTGGTGGGTGCCGACCTGGGGGTGATGCAGCGGGATACCGAGCGCATGCGTCCGAGCCGCCCCTGGTGCTTTGCCAACCTGCGCAGTGGCGAGGGACTCGACAAGGTGGAGTCGTTTCTGCTGCAACAGCTTCCGGAAGGACTTCGGGTATCCACGCCATCGCTTGCACGAGCAAATCCACACACCGGCTGAGCGCCCAGCACCTTCGGTGCGATCGGATACATAGCGCCCATGAACAGATCTGTAGGTTGCGAAATGCCGCCGATATTGCGGCATCCACCACACCTTGATCAATCACCCATGGTCCAGCACATCTCAAGGCGGTTGCTTGCCGGAATCGGCGCTTCAGTGGTCAGCGTCACGCTTGTGGCCTGCGGCGGCGGCGGCGGCGATTCGGCGGGGGAATTTGACGGAGAAGTCAAAGTCGGCATCCTTCACTCTCTGAGTGGGACCATGGCCATCTCGGAAACGACCTTGAAAGAGGTCGAAGAGATGGCAATCAAGGAAATCAACGACGCAGGCGGCGTCAAAGTAGGGGATAAGTCATACAAGATTGTTGCCACTGCTGAAGATGGTGCCTCGGACTGGCCCACGTTTGCTGAGAAATCGCAGAAGCTGATCGACTCCGACAACGTCGCCGTTGTCTTTGGTGGCTGGACCTCGGCCAGTCGTAAGGCGATGCTGCCGGTGTACGAGGCCAAGAATCATATGCTTTTCTACCCCATTCAATATGAGGGTCAGGAATGCTCTAAAAACATCTTCTATACCGGTGCCGTCCCGAACCAGCAGGCCGAGCCTGCAGTGGACTGGCTGATGAAGACCTTCGGCGACGAGCTGGGCAAAAAGGTCTACCTTGTTGGTTCTGACTACGTGTACCCACGTACAGCCAACACCATCATCAAGGAGCAGATGAAGGCTCTTGGCGGTGAAGTCGTTGGTGAGGATTACATCCCCCTGGGTAATACGGAGGTCGCTCCCATCATCGCCAAGATCAAGGAGGCGTTCCCTGATGGAGGCATCATCATCAACACCCTGAATGGTGACTCCAACGTTGCCCTCTTCAAGCAGTTCAAGGCCGCTGGCATTGACCCTGCTAAGTATCCGATCATGTCCTTCTCCATTGCCGAGGAGGAGATTCGTCAGATTGGTCCCGAGTACACCACCGGCACCTACGCCACCTGGAACTACTTCATGAGCCTGGACACGCCAGCCTCCAAGAAGTTCACCGAAGACTTCCAGGCAATGTATGGCGAAGACCGGGTTGTTGGCGACCCTGCAGAGTCGGCCTACAACATGGTCTACCTCTGGAAGAATGCCGTTGAGAAGGCGGGCACTTTCGAAGATCTCGACAAGGTCCGCGAGACCATGATCGGCATCACGTTCGATGCTCCCCAGGGCGAGATCAAGATGTTCCCCAACCACCACACCTCCGAGCGTGTGCTGATTGGCGAGGCCATGCCTGATGGCCAGTTCAAGATTCTGCAGGACAGTGGCGAGGCTATCCCTCCGCTGCCCTGGAACCAGTTCGTGCCTGAAACCAAGGGCTACACCTGCGACTGGACCCAGGATCGTCCCGACGCTGGAAAGTTCCAGATGTGATGCATGGGTTGGGGGGCTTCTGCCCCCCTCCACCCCCCAGGTACTGCTCTCAAGCTGAACACGACGGAACCTCCGTTTGGTTCCCCTTGGCTCAGCATCAAAGCCGCTTCCGTTTAAGGCCAGCAGTCTTCATCCTTCAACCCATCAGGTCTGGACACGTTCTGGCCTGAGAATGTTCAGCTACTACTTCCGTTGGAACTATTCTTTTCTCAGATCCTTGATGGGCTCAGCATCGGCTCCGTGCTGTTGCTTGCAGCCACCGGACTGGCCATTGTCTTTGGTTTGATGGGTGTGATTAATCTCGCCCATGGCGAGTTAATGATGCTTGGTGCCTATGTCACTTTTGTCGTCCAATCCGTTTTCAGACCGATTGGAGGTATTGTTTTTGAACTCTACTATCCGGTAGCTCTTGTCTGTGCCTTTATTGTCACAGCCTTGGTGGGTGTACTGCTGGAGCGAACACTGATTCGCAAGCTCTATGGTCGGCCCCTCGAAACACTGCTGGCCACTTGGGGGGTAAGCCTGATCCTGATCCAGCTGATCCGGAGCATTTCCACCTCCATGTTGCTGGGCATTCTGCTCACAGTTGTTCTGGGCTACTTCTCCAGTCGACTGTTGAAGGCCAAGGTTGGCGATCGTCCCTTTTTGCCTTACGTCACCGGACTGCTCTGGGCCGCTTCTCTTGGGATCGGCCTGGTAGCGGTGAATGCATTCTCGGTCGTGCGTCCGCTCGCCAGTCCTTGGTTTGGACCCAGAAACATCGATGTGACTGCCCCTAAATGGCTTCAGGGAAGCTGGGGTGAGATTGGCGGCATTGAGTTGCCTGGTCTGAGGATCTTCATCATTCTGCTTTCGGTTGTGCTGTTGTTGGCCACGGTGTGGTTCCTCACCAAGAGCGCCTGGGGTCTGCGGATTCGAGCCGTGACGCAGAACCGCCAGATGAGCAACTGCCTCGGTATCCCCACCGACCGCGTCGACAGCATCACCTTCGGCCTTGGATCAGGTCTGGCTGGTGTCGCCGGCTGCGCCATCACGCTGCTTGGGTCTGTGGGTCCCAACCTTGGAGCTGCCTACATCGTGTCCTGCTTCATGGTGATTGTGCTGGGCGGAGTGGGCAATCTGCTCGGCACCGTTTTGGCCTCCCTGATGCTGGGTCTGATTCAGTCTGTTGTTGGTTCGGGTTCGCTTCTGATTGTCTTTCCGGACATGCCTGCGGCAGCTAAGGGTGTTGTTGAGTTCTTTGCCACCACGAGTATGTCGTTGGTGCTTGTGTTCATCTTCATCATTGTCTTCCTGCAGTTCCGTCCCAATGGAATGTTCCCGCAGAAGGGGCGATCCGTTGATGCTTAATCCTTCCATGCAAGTCTTCCCAGCACAACACTTTCGCTTCCTTTTGTGGAGGTCCAACCCATGAAGATCTTCCGAAAGCTCGTTCCATGGATTCTGCTTGCCATTGCGCTGTTTGTGCTTCCGGCGATTCTGAGTGATTTCAGGCTAAATCTGTTTGGACGCTACTTCTCGCTGGCGATCACTGCCCTGGCCATTGACCTGATTTGGGGCTACACAGGCTTGCTCAGCCTGGGCCAAGGGATCTTCTTCGCTTTGGGTGGCTATGGGGCGGCGATGTACCTCACCCTGAATACTGAAAGCCTGGCTGGTGGCAATGGCATTCCAAAGTTCTTTGAGAACTACGGTGTTGACAAACTTCCTTTCTTCTGGCAGCCGTTCTGGTCTCCAGTCTTTACCCTGATCGCTCTTTGGCTGATACCGGCCATCATCGCTGGGTTTGTAGGCTATCTGATCTTTAGAAACCGAATCAAAGGAGTTTATTTCTCGATCATCACGCAGGCTGCGTTGATGGTGTTCTTCCACTTCTTTAATGGTCAACAGAAGTTGATCAATGGAACCAATGGCTTGAAAACCAGCACAACAGAGTTGTTTGGGCAGCTGGTAGGCTCCAGTGACATGCAACTCCTATTCTACAGGATTACTGTACTGCTCATACCGGTCGCTTTTCTTGTTTGTCGATACTTCACCAATGGTCGTTTCGGCGACGCCTTGATCGCGATCCGCGATGATGAGCAGCGGCTCAGGTTCGGAGGCTTTAACCCCGTTCCCTTCAAGACCATTGTGTTCATTGTTGCCGGTGCACTCTGCGGTCTTTCGGGCGCTCTTTATACCGTGCAAACGGGGATTGTTTCTCCACAATTCATGACCATTTCAATGTCAATTGAAATGGTCATCTGGGTCGCAGTTGGTGGTCGGGGAACTCTTGTTGGTCCGATCATTGGTGCAATCCTGGTCAACTACCTGAGAAGCCTGGTCAGTGAGGCTTTGCCTGAGTTCTGGCTGTTTGTGCAGGGGGGCTTGTTCATCTTTGTGGTGGTGCTGATGCCCGATGGCATCTACGGTTGGTTCACAGGAGGAGGTTTCAGCCGCCTCCTGGCAGCCTTTGGTATTGCACCGATGGCGCGCACCTATCCTCAGCTTGATGAGGAGGTGGCCGCTCTAGAAGATATCTCTTGAGTCTTTGCATTCCCATGAGACCCCGTCAGCAATCCACTCATCCCATTGTCGTTTCCGCCAATGACCAAGCCTCTCCTTGAACTCAAGGATGTGAGCGTTAGCTTTGATGGCTTTTATGCGCTTACAGACCTAAGCCTCACCTTGATGAAGGGAGAGCTTAAATCCATCATTGGTCCCAATGGTGCAGGTAAAACCACTTTTCTCGATGTCATCACTGGTAAGGTTCGCCCCACCAAGGGAACAGTGAGCTTTCGGGGCCAATCCCTGATTGGCCTTTCTGAGCAGAAGATCTCGCGAGGCGGAATCGGCCGTAAATTTCAGACTCCGCGCGTGTTTGAGAACCTGACGGTTCAACGTAACTTTGAGCTCTCTGCTTCACCCCACAAGAATGCGTTGAACTTGCTGGTTGATCACCTGCCTGTATCCGTGAAGGATGAAGTGCAGCGCATCATGAACTATGTGGGCCTGGCACCCTTTGCCACCCATCAGGCGGGCTCCCTTTCCCACGGCCAAAAGCAGTGGTTGGCCATTGGCATGTTGGTGGCCCAGTCTCCCGAGGTGTTGCTGCTGGATGAACCGGTAGCGGGCCTCACCGACGAAGAAACGGTGCGCACTGCCGAGTTGATCAAGTCGTTGGCTGGTGATCACACCGTGGTTGTGATTGAGCACGATATGGAGTTCATTCGCGATCTCAATGCCCCGGTGACTGTTCTTCACCAAGGACAGCTCCTGACGGAGGGCCCATTGGATAAGGTCAAGCAAGACCCGCGTGTGATTGAAGTGTATCTCGGTCAGTCTGACGACTAATTGTATTCAATCCAACCCAACCCCAGGCTTTGCGTAAACCCATGACCGCTCAACCCATTCTTCATGTCTCAGATCTGAATGTCTACTATGGCCAGAGCCATATTCTCAGAGATGTTGATTTATCTGTTCCCGAAGGAGAAATGGTGTGCTTGATCGGCAGGAATGGTGTTGGTAAAACCACCTTTCTTAAAACCATTATCGGTCTGCTGCAGCAACGATCAGGCTCGATCCAGTATGGCGATCGGCAGCTGCTCTCAGAGGCTCCGTACCGGCGGGCCCGTGCTGGCATTGGTTATGTGTCCCAGGGACGCGACATCATCCCCCAGGTCACTGTGAAGGAGAACTTGCTGCTCGGTATGGAGGCCCTTCCGGGCGGCTTAGGCAAAAATCGGCATATTGATCCCCTCGTCTTTGACCTCTTCCCCATCCTCGAGCAGTTCCTGGGTCGCAAGGGTGGTGATCTCAGTGGCGGTCAGCAGCAGCAACTGGCCATTGCCCGGGCGCTGTTGGGCAAACCCAAGCTGCTGCTCCTTGATGAACCCACCGAGGGGATTCAGCCCTCCATCATCATGGACATTGAGCGTGCCGTGCAGCGCATCATGAAGGAAACGGGAATCAGTGTGCTGCTGGTGGAGCAGCATCTCCACTTTGTGCGTCAATCCAATTACTACTACGCCATGCAGCGCGGCGGCATTGTGTCCAGCGGACCTACAGACCAACTGTCCGACGCTGTGGTCCAGGAATTCCTGACTGTCTGAGCGACCTAACTCAACAGCCGCGGTTGACCATCCAGGGCCGGGTGCTGCTTTGCCTCAGCCGAGGTTTGCGTTCAGCGGCCCTTTCGGCCTGTTGTTGGCCGCTCACCAAGCGCGGTTCCTTGCTTTCTTGCTTGAGCCGGAAGGAACCCGTGAGCGTCATCGGTGGACTGAAGATGCGGCTACCCTTGGCACCGCAATCGGGGCAATCGGTATTCACCTGACGCGACTCAATGCTGCGCCAGACCTCATAGTCTTGGCAGCCTTCGCTGCAGCTGAACTCATAGACGGGCATGGACAGTCTTTTCGTGTGGTCTGGGTGCCGGGGGGGGACCCGTTGAGGCACAAGTCCCCTGAACTGGCTACGGATCAACAGGGCAGGATGTCCTGCTCGAAGATGGAGGTGGGAATCGCGAGCGTGCAGCAGGCATTGGGAATGTCGACAATGCCGCTGACACGACCCTCCACCGGAGCACAGCTGAGCAGCATGTAGGCCTGCTCGCCGCTGAAACCAAACTTCTTCAGGTATTCAATGGCATTGAGGCAGGCTCTCCGGTAGGCGATGTGCACATCCATGTAGTGCTGTTTACCATCAAACTCATCCACTGAAATCCCTTCAAACACCAAATAGTCGGTGAAGTGGGGCTCCACTGGACTGGTTTTGAACATGGGGTTCACCATCCCATACTTCTCCACGCCACCTTTGATGATTTCCACATGCAGATCGAGATAGCCGGACATCTCGATGGCGCCACAGAAGGAGATCTCACCATCTCCCTGGGAGAAGTGGATGTCTCCCATCGACAGCTTGGCGCCTTCCACATAGACGGGGAAGTAAATCCGGGTGCCCTTGGTGAGGTTCTTGATGTCGCAGTTGCCGCCATGCTCCCGAGGTGGCACTGTGCGGGCAGCCTCATGGGCCACGCGCTCAAAGTCGCCAGCAGGCAGGGTGCCCAGGATGGCGCTGTTGGGATTGGGCAGGGCCGCAAGCACGGGTTCGCTGCCGGAAAGCCCTGCGCCGTAGGTGCGGCGATCGGGGGCTGTGTTCACCAGCTCCGTTTCACGCCGGTTCCATTCCTTCAGCAGCYCATGGGAGGGGGCGCAGCCGATCAGGCCAGGGTGGGTGATGCCGGCAAAGCGCASGCCGKKANTGTGGCGGGAGCTGGTGTAGATCCCCTCCAGATCCCAGATTGACTTGCAGGCTTTCGGGAAGTGGTCTGTGAGAAAGCCACCCCCATTCTCCTTGGCAAAAATCCCGTTGAATCCCCATTCATCGCCTTGAAGAGCGCCGACATCGAGAATGTCAACCACGAGAATATCGCCGGGCTGAGCGCCATTAACCCAGATCGGACCGCTCAGAACATGCACCACTTCCAGGTTGACATCGGCGACGTCCTGGGGATCGTCGTTGTTCCTGATCTGGCCATCGGTCCAGTCCTTGCATTCAATCCGGAAGACCTCACCAGGATTCACGGAGGCGACCGCGGGAATGTCAGGATGCCAGCGGTTATGGCCAGGCATCTCCTGCTGGTCCATGGACTTGGTGAGGTCAATATTGAAGAGCGTTTTGGGCATGGAGACGCAGCCTTTTTCCTGTTTCGCTGGCATCAAAGGCGAGGCCGTCCGTAGGAACAGTGTGAATGGCTACGAAATCTCTCCAGAGGCCACGTTGCTCATGGACAGAGGTGGCAGTTCAGGTGGTCGGGTCTTCGCGTGCAGTGCTGTCGTCAAAGTCGCCACGGCGGCAGAGATTGTCTTTCAGGCGTTGTGCCCAGGGTTGGGGCTCGATCGTGCCTCTCGCTTCCACTTCTCCGTCGAAGTAATACAGAATCTGCCAGTTCGATTGGCCGCTGAGGTCGCGCGCCTCAGCCGGTTCCTTGATGGTCCTGCCGTAGAGGTTGTCGTAGGGTGGCCAGCCAGGCGTGTTCTCCAGGCTGCAGACGGCGTTGACGGCCAGCAGGCTTCCCGCCTCTGGCTGGTCTGGCCCGAACAGGCGTACGGCGCCCTTGTAGAGGCCGTTGGACACGCCGGGTTGGAAGTCCAGAGCCAGGTCCACCCTTGTTCCCTCCAGTTGCACCAGGGCGTCTCCCTCCTCGGCGTTCTGAATGGCGACTTCCTTGCCGCCACCGCAGGCGGCCAGCCCCAGCCCCAGCAGCAGGGTGAGGCCCGGCAGAGCCAGCCTGGCGCGACCCCTCTGCCGGGGGCGGGGGTCCGTGCCCCGACGCGCCACTCCAACCCTCACCTGGCCTCTCCATGGTTGGGCAGACCCTATGACAGGTGTCTCCAGCCTGCTCAGCCTGCGCCCAGCAGCTGCCGCCAGAACGGCTCAGCTTCCGGCACCGCTCCCAGCTCCTGTGTCGCCAGGCTCTGGATCGGCCGGCAGCCGAGGCTGTTGAGCAGCAGCGCCCCCGCCTGGAGTTGGGCTGGCTCGATCGCCTCGCTGGCCTCCTGGGCCAGGCCGAGGGCCAGGGCCTGAGCGCGCATCACCCCCGCCAGGCAGCCGCTCCCCAGCGGCGGGGTCAGCCAGCGCTCCCGGTGGCGCACGAGCAGGTTGGCCGTGGTGCCGCAGCAGAGCCCTCCGGCTGTGCTCAGCAGCAGGGCGTCGTCCTGGCCTGCCTCGCAGGCCTCGCGGCGGGCCAGCACCGAGGCGCCATAGGCGAAGGTCTTGCAGCCGCTGATCGCGCTGCTGGCATTGCGGCGCTCCAGGCGGCTGATGATCACCCGAACGGGGTGAAAGCTGGGCCGGCATGGACTCAGCTGCAGCCAGAAGCGGGCTGCCCCAGCCGCGGGCAGGTCCAGGCCCCGCTCTCCATCGCCTCGGCTCCAGTTGAGCCGCAGGGCTCCGGTGTGGATGCCGCTGCGGCTGATCGCCTCAGCCGCCAGGGCCAGCACCCGCTCCAGCCCTGGCGGAGGTGGCAGGCCCAGCACCGTCGCTCCCCGGCACCAGCGCTGCAGATGGGCCTCCAGCAGGTGCGGCCGCCCGCCCTGCACCAGCACCGTTTCAAACAACCCATCGGCCAGGCTCAGCCCCCGCTCCGACAGCGGCACGCTCAGCTGCTCCGGAGCGCCCCAGCGGCCCCCGCCAGGTCCATCGATCCAGGCGATCGCCGCCGCTGCCGCCGCGCCGCTGCTCATGCCAGGGCCTCCAGCAGGGGGTCGAGCTTCCAGGCCAGCTCCCTGGCCTCGTCCGCGGGGCTGGAATCGGCCACGATGCCGCAGCCGGCGTGGGCCCGCAGCCGCTGGCCCCGCAGCATCAGGCTGCGGATCAGGATGTTGCTGTCGAAGCGGCCGGCGGCATCGAGCTGGAACAGGGAGCCGCAGTAGGGCCCCCGCGGCACCGGTTCGAGGCTGTTCAGGCGATGGCAGGCCCGCAGCTTGGGGGCCCCCGTGATCGAACCCCCCGGCCAGCAGGCCCGCAGCAGCTCCTCCAGGCTGGTGCCGGGGCGCAGCTCTCCCTCCACCACGGAGGTGAGGTGGTGGACCTGCCGGTAGCTCTCCAGCCCCACCAGCTGGGGCACGTGGATCGAGCCGGGCCGGCAGACGCGGCCGAGGTCGTTGCGCAGCAGGTCCACGATCATCACGTTCTCGGCGCGGTCCTTGGCGCTGGTGATCAGCTCGGCCGCGGCGTCGGCATCGGCCTCCGCCTCGGCATGGCGCGGGCGGGTGCCCTTGATCGGCCGGGTTTGCACACGCCCATCGTCCTGGAGCTGCAGGAAGCGCTCCGGCGAGGCCGACAGCACCGCTTCGGCCCCGGGCCCGAGGCAGCGCACCGCCAGGCCGGCGAACGGTGCCGGACAGTGGCGCCGCAGCCGCCCGTAGAGGGCCAGGGGGGAAGCGCCGGCGGGCAGCTGCGCCTCGCGGCAGGCGGTGAGGTTGGCCTGGAACAGATCCCCCTGGGCGATCCGCTCCCGCAGCTCAGCCACCTGGCTTGCAAAGCGTTCGGGCGCGGTGTGCCAGTGCCAGCGGTGGGGGTCGAGCCGGGGGGCCTGGCGATCGCCGTCTTCGGCGTTCTCGTCGGCKCCGGCCCGCGGCGGAGGGAGAGCCAGGATCCGTGCTTCCAGGGCGGCCAGCCGGCGGCGATCGCTCCCCTCCAACCACAGCCTGTGCTGCTGCAGATCCCAGCGCAGCAGCGGGTCGTAGCGGCCGGCCCAGAGCACCGCCATGTCCGGGGATCGCCAGTGCTCCGCCGGCTCTACCCAGGCCCCGGCCTCGTAGCCCAGCCAGCCCAGCCAGCAGCCACCCTGGCGCTGCAGCTCGGCGAGGGCGGCGAAGGGATCGGAGCTGCCGGGCTCTGTGGGCAGGCCGCGGCACTCGCGCTGCTCCAGGGGCTCCAGGGCCAGGGTGGCCCAGCGGCCCAGGGGGCTGCCATCGCCATCGAGCCACACCAGCCCGGCCTCGCCCAGGCTGGAGGCCAGCTGGTTCACCAGGCCCCAGGGGGGCCGCCAGGGCAAGGCACGCCGCTGCCAGCCAGCGGGCGGCGGGGGCGTCGTCATCGCCCGGCCAGATCGGGGCGGCCGGCCTCGATCAGGGCGGCATCGCGGATCCTGCAGCTGTCACACACCCCGCAGGGCTCGGCCTCGCCCTGGTAACAACTCCAGGTGCTGGCGATCGGTATCCCCAGCCGCAGGGCCTCCTGCACGATGCGGGTCTTGCTCCACTGCACCAGCGGCGCCCACAGCTTGACGCCGCGGCCCTGGCGCCCGGCCCGACTGGCCAGATCCGCCAGGCTCTGAAAGGCGTCCAGGTAGTCCGGTCGGCAGTCGGGGTAGCCGGAGAAGTCCACGGCATTGACCCCCAGCACCAGGCGCCGGGCGCCGCGGGCCTCGGCCAGGCTCAGCCCCAGGGCGATGAACACGGTGTTGCGGCCCGGCACGTAGGTGCTGGGGATCAGCCCCTCCAGCACGCCTTCGCCGGGGATGGCCTGGCCTGGATCGGTGAGGGCCGAGCCGCCCCAGGCAGCCAGGTTCACTTCCAGGGTGTGGTGCTCGCTCAGGCCGAGGGCGGCGGCGRTGCGGCTGGCGGCTTGGRGCTCCCGGCGGTGGCGCTGGCCATAGTCAAAGGAGAGGCCGATCACCCGCTCACCGGCCTCGATCGCCAGGGCGGCGGCGGTGGCCGAATCAAGACCGCCGGAGAGCAGGGCGATCGCCGTGGCTGGCTGGTGGGAGGACCCCGGGTCGCTGGCGGGGGGCGGTGCGCTGGCCATGGAGCGAGGTGGGGAGGGAGAGCGAGGGATCAGCGGTTCAGCTGTTGGGCTGTTCAGCGGATCGAGAGCCACTTGTGGCTCTGCAGGCTGAGTCGCCACCGGGGCTGGCCGCGCACAAAGGCCAGGGCCAGGGCCTCACCCCGGGCCGACTGCCAGCCCGGTTGCAGCAGCAGCGCCGGACGGTTGCCCAGGAGCTCGGCGCGCCGGGCCATGGCCGCCGCGAAGCTGAGGTCCGGCTCGTCGTGGATCACCACCTTGAGTTCCTGGCAGCCGCCCAGCAGGGCATCGGCCGGTGGCCTGTGGGCCTTGGGCGAGAGGGTGATCCAGTCGAACTGGCCGCTGAGGGCATCCACGCCGCTGGTTTCCAGGTGCAGGGGCAGCCCCAGGGGGGCGAGAGCCCCGCACAGTGGGGTGAGGTTGTGGTGCAGCGGTTCGCCGCCGGTGACCACCACGAAGGCGGCCCCTGCGCTCGCGGCCTGCTCTGCCTCTGACGCCAGGGCCGTCACCTCCTGACGGGGATGGGCCGCCGCCGCCCAGGAGTGCTTGGTGTCGCACCAACTGCAGCCCACCGAGCAGCCCGCCAGGCGGATGAAAAAGGCGCTGCGGCCTGCGTGAAGGCCCTCCCCCTGCAGTGAGTGGAAGGTTTCCACCACTGGCAGTGCGGCAGGGTCTGGCTGGGGGCCAGGGGCCACGGACACCGCCAAACCTGCTCGTTCATAAGGGGGTCAACTTTAGGCAGCCTGGACCCAGGTCTTCGCCACTACGGTTGTTCTTGCTGCCGATCCCCTTGGTGAGACAATCGGAACACGGTGGCCGGCGGTCGTTCAGCATGCGGCGAGGTTTGCAAGGCCTGGGTCGATGAGCTCACCGGATCTGCCCACGCTGGCGCGCTACGGCCTGCTGCGACCCTTCCTGCGCCAGCAGCTGCTGGAGGAGCTCCTGGCTCCGATCCAGCTCAATGAAGAGGAACAGGAAGCCGCTCTGGCCCAGTTCCGCCAGGACAATGGCATTGATGATGACAGCCAGCTGCTGGAGCTGAAACAGGCCCTGCTGCTCACTCATTCCGACCTGGACTACCAGGCCCATTTCCCGGTGAAGGTGTGGAAATACTCCGTGGAGCACTTCTCCTCCAAGGCGGAATCGCGCTTTCTGGCCAACAAGGCCGACCTCGACCAGGTGGTGTACAGCCTGTTGCGCACGGCGAACCCCAACCTGGCCCGTGAGCTGTTTCTGCAGATCAGTGAAGGCGAATCGAGCTTTGATCAGCTCGCCGCCAGCCATGCTGAAGGCCCGGAGCGCGCCACCCGCGGCATCGTGGGTCCGGTGCCACTGGCCCAGGCCCATCCCGAACTGATGCAGCGTCTGCGCACGGCCAGGCCGGGAGTGGTGCTCGAACCGTTCCCGATCGGCGAGTGGTGGCTGCTGGTGAGGCTGGAGTCTCTGGAGCCAGCCAGTTTTGACGACGAAGTGGCTGACGCCATGATTCAGGAGCTGCTGGACGAGTGGCTGGAGGAGGAGGTTGACGTGCGGTTGGCCCGGTTGTGCGAGACGCCCCGACAGGCTGCAGTGGTGGGCCGATGACCACCAGCTCCCAGGGATTACGGCTCGAGCGGCATTCGGCCTTCGCGGGCCTCTCCGAGGCCGCGATCGCCCATCTCCAGGACAGCTGCCAGCGGCGCCGCTTTTCCCTGGGGGAGCCCCTCAGCCACGACAGCCTGATCCCCGCCGAGGTGCTGCTGGTGCTGGAGGGCACGGCGCGGCTGCTGGTGCGCGATCAGGGAGCCCTGCGCAGTGCCGCCCGGCTCGGGCCCGGCAGCCTGGTGGGGCTGGCCTCGCTGCTGCGGGCCGCTCCCTGCGAGGAGGTGAGTGCCGCCTCCGTGGTGGAGGCCCTGGTGCTTCCCGATCAGCTGGTGCTGCAGCTCCTGGCTGAGCAGCCGAGCTTTGCGGCCTGGTGTGCCTCGGAGCTGTTCACAGCGGAATTGCTCGATCTGCTGGCCGGGTTGCTGGAGCGTCAGTCCCGTGGGGAGGCCTCGCTGCTGGAGCTCCATGGCCAGGTGGCGCCGGAGGCCATGCTGGTGGCTCCCGAGGCGAACGCCCTGGCCGCACTGCCCCCGGGGATGGTGCTGTTCGCCGCCAGCTCCAACCTGCCCGGCCAGGCCCTGGGCACTCGCCTGGACCCCCAGCTGGGTGTCCCCGAGCCGCGGCCACCCCTGCCGCCCCGGTTGATCGCCCTGCCGGAGGCGCTGGTGGCGAGCCTGGCGGATCCGCTCCCTGTCGTTGCGGAACTGGAGGACGCCGAGGCTGAGCCTGGGCCGCAGGGCTCCTCCGCCCTGGTGCCCTTGGGCGCGGGCGAGGGCCCCCAGGCCAGCCGCCTCGACCTGGGGCAGCAGCCCAGGCCGGAGCTGCGCGTGCTGCGGGGCAGCGGCCCCCTGGAGGAAACCCTCGCCTGCTTCCAGACGCTGGCGTTGGAGCTGCGGCTGCCCTTCCGGCGCGACTCGATCGAGAAGATCCTGCGGGATGTGCTGCGCCGCGGCCAGACCCCGGATCTGCGGCTGTGCGGCAACATCGGCGCCCTGATGGGGCTGCACGTGAGTGGCGTGCGGGTGCCGGCCTCCCAGGGCACGCGGCTGCAGGTGCCGGCCCTGGTGCCCTGGAAGGGGGGCTTTGCCCTGGTGCGGGCTTCCGACGCCCGGGGTCTGGTGCTCGCCTCACCCCGGGATGGCTGGGTGGAAGTGATGCCTGCGGAGATGGAAGCGGCCTTCCCGGAGGGCATTGAGCTGCTGCTGATGGAGCGCAGCAACAGCACCCCCGATCAGCGCTTCAACTTCAACTGGTTCTGGCCCTCCCTGAAGCGCTACCGCGGCCTGCTGCTGCAGGTGCTGGTGGCCTCCTTCGTGGTGCAGCTGTTCAGCCTCGCCAATCCGCTGCTGATCCAGGTGATCATCGACAAGGTGATTGCCCAGCGCAGCCTCGACACGCTGCAGGTGCTGGGCATAGCGCTGGTGGTGGTGACGCTGATGGAGGGGCTGATCGGCGCGCTGCGCACGTTCCTGTTCACCGAAACCACCAACCGCATCGACCTGCGGCTCGGCGCCGAGGTGATTGATCACCTGCTGCGCCTGCCGCTGGGCTATTTCGACCGGCGCCCGGTGGGCGAGCTGGGCACCCGGGTGGCCGAGCTCGAGAACATCCGCGAATTCCTCACCGGCCAGGCCCTCACCACCCTGCTGGACACCGCCTTTTCGGTGATCTACATCGTGGTGATGGTCTTCTACAGCTGGCTGCTGACGCTGATCGCCCTCTGTGTGCTGCCGATTCAGATCGGTCTCACAGTGCTGGGGGCGCCCCTGTTCCGGCGCCAGTACCGCCAGGCGGCCGAGGAGAACGCCCGCACCCAGAGTCACCTGGTGGAGGTGCTCACCGGCATTCAGACGGTGAAGGCCCAGAACGTGGAGATGATCAGCCGCTGGAAGTGGCAGGACCTCTACTCCCGTTACATCGCCCGCAGCTTCGAGAAGACGATCACCGGCACCGCCCTGGTGGAAACCTCCCAGGTGCTGCAGAAGCTCTCCCAGCTGCTGGTGCTCTGGGTGGGGGCGAGCCTGGTGCTCAAGGGGGAGATGAGCCTGGGCCAGCTGATCGCCTTCCGCATCATTTCCGGTTATGTCACCCAACCGCTGCTGCGCCTTTCCTCGATCTGGCAGAACATCCAGGAGCTGAAGGTGTCCTTTGAGCGTCTGGCCGATGTGGTGGATACTCCGGAGGAATCCAACGAGGCCGACAAGCAGAAGATCCCCCTGCCGCCGATTGAAGGGGATGTGGCCTTCCGCGACGTGACGTTCAGCTTCGAACCCGGCTCGCCGCCGGTGCTGCGCCACGTGGATCTGCAGATTGCCGCCGGCACCTTCGTGGGGGTGGTGGGCCAGAGCGGCAGCGGCAAGAGCACCCTGATGAAGCTGCTGACCCGGCTCTACGCCCCCAACGAGGGCAAGATCCTGATCGACGGCTACGACATCGACAAGGTTGAGCTCTACTCGCTGCGCCGCCAGATCGGCATCGTGCCCCAGGAGCCCCTGCTGTTCAGCGGCTCCGTGGCTGAGAACATCGCCCTCACCGATCCGGATGCCAGCAGTGATGCCATCGTGGAGGCGGCCCGGCTGGCCTGCGCCCACGACTTCATCATGGAGCTGCCGGGCGGCTACAGCGCCAACGTGGGCGAGCGCGGCGCCGGCCTCTCGGGAGGGCAGCGGCAGCGTCTCGCCCTGGCCCGCACCCTGCTGTCGCGCCCGAAGCTGCTGGTGCTCGATGAGGCCACCAGCGCCCTCGACTACGACACCGAGCGGCGCGTCTGCGACAACCTGCTGGAGAACCTGCGCCAGTGCACGGTGTTCTTCATCACCCACCGCCTCTCCACGATCCGCCGGGCAGACCTGATCGTGATGCTCCAGGATGGCGCTGTGGTTGAGACAGGCACCCACGACCAGCTGATCGAGCAGCGTGAGCGCTACTACGCGCTCTACCGCCAGCAGGAGGCCTCGTGACCCCAGAGCMCTCCCCTACCCCAACCCCTGCCAAGCCCGCCGATTCGGCCCTGGCGCCACGGGCGTCGTCGCTGATGCGGGCCGGTCAGAACGCCCTGGAACAGCGGGTCAAGAGCGGCCATGAGGGCATGGTGCTGCAGCAGTCGCGCTTCATGGCGCGCGCGATCACCTGGGCCCTGATCGGCACCACGGGTTTTGCCCTGGCCTGGCTGGCCCTGGCCCAGACGGAGGAGGTGGTGATCGCCGCCGGCAAGCTCCAGCCGATCGGCGACGTGCAGACGGTGCAGATGCCGGTGGGTGGCGTGCTCGACACCATGCTCGTGAAGGAGGGGGAGCGGGTGACCAAGGGCCAGGTGCTGCTGCGCCTCGATAACGAAACCACCTTGGACCGCCGCGACGGCCTGCTCGACTCGATTCGCTCGAAGGAACAGCAGTTCGCCCTCAAGCAGCTTGAGCTGCAGCGCTATCTCGCCCTCAACGACACCGAGCAGCAGGTGCTGGGGCGGAACCTTGAGCTCCAACAGCAGGTGCTGGCCCGGCTGGAGTCGCTCCAGGCCGTGGGCGCGGTGCCCGAACTGGAATACCTGCAGCAGCGCAACCAGACCCGCGAAGTGGAGGGCGACCTGGAGAAGACCAAGGTGGATCGTCTGCGCCAGGTGGCCATCCTCCAGCAGGCCGTGTCAGAGCTGGAGGTGGAACTCTCTGAGCTGCGCAGCCGGCTGACGGAATCGAAGGTGAACATCCGCTATCAGGACGTGCGCTCGCCGGTGGATGGGGTGGTGTTTGACCTCAAGCCCACGGGCCCGGGCTTCGTGGCCCAGGGCAGCGAGCCGGTGATGAAGATCGTGCCCCTCGATGAACTCGAGGCCAAGGTGGAGATCGACAGTGCTGACATCGGCTTCGTGCGGGTGGGCAAGCCGGTGGACATCAGCATCGATTCCTTTCCCTCCTCGGATTTCGGTGTGCTGAACGGCACCCTGGCCTCGATCGGCTCCGATGCCCTGCCGCCGGAAGAGCAAAAGCCCAACTACCGCTTCCCGGCGGTGATCAAGCTCCAGGACCAGCAGCTGCAGCTGAACTCCGGCAGTGAACTGCCGCTGCAGGTGGGGATGTCACTGACGGCCAACATCAAGCTGCGCAAGGTCACCTACCTGCAGCTGCTGCTGGGTGAGTTCAA
This sequence comes from Cyanobium sp. LEGE 06143, assembly GCF_015207535.1. Lineage (NCBI taxonomy): Bacteria > Bacillati > Cyanobacteriota > Cyanophyceae > Synechococcales > Prochlorococcaceae > Cyanobium > Cyanobium sp. LEGE 06143. Next base: position 19,276 of record NZ_JADEWP010000019.1, read on the forward strand.
GGACAAGACCGACTCGCTCAAGCGACTCTGATCCTTCCGCTCAGGAGGCCAGCGGGGCTTCCAGCCTGTCTGCCGCGGCCATGGAGTTCTGACTGCTGTGCTGCAGCTGGGCGGCCTCCACCAGGCCGCGGAAGAGGGGATGGGGCTTGCCGGGCCGGGAGAGAAATTCCGGGTGGTACTGGCAGGCGGTGAAGAAGGGGKGGTCCTCCAGTTCGACCAGCTCCACCAGGCGGCCGTCCGGTGAACTGCCACTGATCCTGTAGCCCGAATCGAGGAACAGGTTGCGGTAGGCGTTGTTGAACTCATAGCGGTGGCGGTGTCGCTCGTACACCACCTCCTGGCCGTAGAGACGCTGGCCCATGGTGCCTGGGGTGAGGCGGCAGGGGTAGACGCCCAGGCGCATGGTGCCGCCCAGGTCCACCACGTCCTGCTGCTCCGGCAGCAGGTTGATCACCGGATGGGGGCTGGCGCTGTCGAGCTCGGCGCTGGTGGCGCCGGCCAGGCCGGCGACGTTGCGGGCCCACTCGATCACGGCGCACTGCATGCCGAGGCAGAGCCCCAGGAACGGCACCCGCTGCTCCCGGGCCCAGCGGATCGCCGCCACCTTGC
>NZ_JADEWP010000181.1:0-5290 GCF_015207535.1 Cyanobium sp. LEGE 06143
GAGGTGATCGGCATCAACACGCTCGTGCGGCAGGGGCCGGGCGCTGGGCTGGGCTTTGCGATTCCGATCAACCGGGCCCGTGACATCGCCAGACAGCTGCTCGCCACCGGCAAGGTGAGCCATCCGATGATCGGCATCGTCATGGACCTGGTGCGCCCAGGCGATGGCACGGGGCTGACCAGGGGGGTGCGGGTGGCCTCGGTGCTGGCCGACGGGCCTGCTGAGCGAGCGGGTCTGCAGCAGGGCGATGTGGTGGTGGCGGCCGGCGGGGAAACGGTGCTGGAGCCTTCCCAGGTGGTGGCTGCGGTGGAACGGGCCGGCGTGGGCGGAGAGATCACCCTCAACATCAGCCGGCAGGGTCAGAGCCGGAATGTGACGCTGGTGCCGGTGCAGATGGGCGGAGCCTGACAGCGCCGCCCCCGGCCTGAGCGGTTCACGCCTCCTGCCCCCAGGTGTTGGGCTGGCCGCCGCCGAACTGGGAGGGGGCACCGAGCTGTTGACGCATCACCCACTGGGTGGCTGCTTTCTGGCTGTGCCAAGCCTGCAGGAGCTGCTTGGCGATCCCTTGCAGGGCCTGGAGGTCGGCGGTGTCGTCGATGGCACGGCTCATCCTTTCCAGCTCGAATTGCTGACCGAGGCTGAGGGAGAGGGGTTCCGACATGGCAGGCGTCGCGAAGGGGCGATGGACCAGGCCAAAGCTACAAACTGTTTCAGTCCTGCTCGTAGCCGTTGCAACAGGGCGGCTTTGTTGTCCTCGTTTCCTGTTATGTAGGACGCGGCGGCGGCCCCTCAGGCGGCCTTGCCCTTCCCCTTGCGGCCAGCCGCCCTGGCCTGCTGTTTCTCCCGGTTGGCTGCTGTCTTCGCCGCCTTCGCCTCGCTGATGGCCAGCTGGCGCGCCAGTTCCGCCTCCTCCTCCTTTTTCTCCAGGTAGTAGGCGTAGTCGCCCCGGTACAGCACGAGCTCACCATCGCGGATCTCCACGATGCGGTTCGCCACCCTGCTGATGAAGTAGCGGTCGTGGCTCACGAGCAAGGCAGCCCCCTCGTAGGCGATCAGGGCGTCCTCGAGCATCTGTTTGGCGGGGATGTCGAGGTGGTTGGTGGGCTCATCGAGCACCAGCAGGTTGCAGGGGGTCAGCAGCATCAGGGCCAGGGCCAGCCGTGCCTTCTCGCCGCCGGAGAGCTTGCCGGCCTGCTTGAACACGCTCTCGTTGCTGAAGCAGAAGTTGCCGAGCAGGGAGCGCACCTGGGTCTGGGTCCAGTCGGGCACCACCTCGAAGATCGTGTCGATCACGGTCTTGCTGAGGTCCAGGGCCTCGGCCTGGTTCTGCTCGAAGTAGCCGGCGATAACGTTGTGTTCGCCGAGGCGGGCGTGGCCCTCGCTGGGCTGCTCCATCCCCATCACCAGGCGCAGCAGGGTGGACTTGCCGGCGCCGTTGGGGCCCACGAAGGCGATGCGGTCGCCGCGTTCCACCTCCTGGCTCGCTCCCAGGAAGAGGATCTGATCGCCGTAGCTGTGGCTGAGGTCGGCGATCTCGGCCACCAGGCGGCCGGAGCGGGGCGCTTCGGGGAACTGGAAGCGGGGCCCGCCGATGCTCTCGATCGGCGCTTCCACCCGCTCCACCTTCTCCAGCAGCTTCTCGCGGCTCTTGGCCTGGGTGGAGCGCGTCGCGCTGGCCCGGAAGCGGTCGATGTAGGCCTGCTGGCTGGAGAGCTCCTTCTGCTGGCGCTCGAAGGCGGCCTGGGTGGCCTCCCGCTCCAGGGCCTTCTGCTCCAGGTGGTGGCTGTAGTTGCCCAGGTAGGTGCGGGAGACCCCGCGCTCGGTCTCCACGATCTGGGTGCAGACCCGATCCAGAAAGGTGCGGTCGTGGCTGATCACCACCTGGGCGGCGCTCTGCTGGATCAGATAGCCCTCGAGCCACTGGATCGTCTCCACATCCAGGTGGTTGGTGGGCTCGTCGAGCAGCAGCAGATCGGGCTCCTGCAGCAGGATCTTGCCCAGGGCAATGCGCATCTGCCAGCCGCCGGAGTAGTCGCCCACCAGCTGTTCGGCCCCCTCGGCGCTGAAGCCGATCGTGGGCAGCAGCTTGTCGATGCGGGCGTCGAGCTCGTAGCCGTGCAGGGCCTCGAAGCGGCTGTGCAGGCGGCCCAGCTCCTGGATCAGCTCGTCGAGGTGATCGGGGTCGCTGGCGGCCTGATCGCTGGCCATGGCGTGCTCCACTGCGTGCTGGCGCACCAGCACCTCGGCCGCTTCGCCGAAGGCCTGGAACAGCTCCTCGCGCACGGTGCGCTCCAGGTTCACATCGAATTCCTGTTGCAGGTAGGCGATGCGGGGATCGCCCTGCTTCACCACCTGGCCGCTGCTGGCCTCCTCCAGGCCGGCGATGATCTTCATCTGGGTCGACTTGCCCGCCCCGTTGTCGCCGACCAGCGCCACCACCTCGCCGTCGCCGAGCGTCATCGAGAAGGGCCGCGACTGCGGCGAAAGTCTCAGGTCGCGGGCCTCGAACACCGGACGCGCGGCGTCCTGGACGTCCACCGCGACGAGATGCATGGCACGTMCCAGCAGGGCCAGCACCGGCAGCAGGGCCAGGCCCGACACCAGCACCACGCCCGCCCCCAGCAGCGACCGCTGGGGCAGGTGGGTGGATGTGGGCCAACGGGGCCAGGGGGCTGGACGCCCCCCCGGCCCCTGGACGTCTGCGGAATGGGCGATCACTTCCAGCCGCTGGCCTGCATCAACGCCACGGCGTCCTGGTTCTTGGTGCCCATCTGTTCAGCTGAGACGCCGTTGGCCTTGAAGGTGCCGAAGGTCTTGAGCACCTCATTATCGCCGTAGCCGCTGAGGGGGTACTCATTGTTGGCTTCGGCGTAGCCCTTGCCGCCGGTGGGGGAGGCCAGAAACTCGAGCAGCAGCCGGGCTCCTTCAGGATTGCTGGCGTGGCGGGTCACGCCGGCACCGCTGATGTTCACGTGGGAGGGATCGGGGAACACCACCTTGAGCTTGCCAGCCAGCTCCTTGTCCTCCGCTCCGTTCTCGCCCGAGAGCATGCGCGCCACGTAGTAGGTGTTGACCACCGCCACACCACAGTCGCCCTTGGCCACGGCCCGGGACATGGGGGTATCCGACGTGAAGAAGGGCTGCTCGACGTTGGCCACCATGCCCTGCACCCAGCCCTTGGTGGCGTCGTCGCCCTGCTGGATCATCTGGTCTGCCACCAGGGACTGGTTGTAGACGCTCTTGCTGTTGCGCAGGCAGAGCTGGCCCTTGAGCTCCGGCTTGGTGAGATCGGCGTAGGTGGTGATCGTGGCGGGATCCACCAACTCGGGATTCACGATCACGGCCCGCACCCGGCGGGTGAGGCCGAACCAGCGGCCCTTGGAGTCGCGCAGCTCGGCGGGTACGTCCTGCTGCAACGCTGGCGACTCGGTGGGCTGGAACAGATCCATGCGGGTGGCCTTGTCCAGCCGGGCCGCATCCACCAGCACCAGCAGGTCGGCGGGGCTGTTCTCACCCTCGCTGCGCAGGCGCTCGATCAGGGCGTCGTCCTTGGCCTCCAGCAGCTTCACCTCGATGCCCGTGCGCTCGGTGAATTCCTTGTAGAGCTCCTTGTCGGTGTTGTAGTGGCGGCCGGAATACACGCCCACCTCGGTACCAGCCAGCTCAGGCGGCACGGCGGAGGAATCGGCTGCATCCTGCTTCTGGTTGGCGCATCCGATGGCACCAAGGGAGACGACCAGAGCCAGAGCCAGTTTGCCAACGGCACGTCCGCTCAGGGTTGAAGAGATCATTCGGGACGCTTGGCGTCAACAACCTCCAGAACCTAGGGATCACCCCAGCCGTGGATCCGTGCCAAAGAGGCAGGGGCGCGTGACCATTGATACGGCCCTGGGATCAGCCGTTGCGGCGAACGCGCACGGGCACGAGGGCCGGCTGCATCAGGCCGCCGCCGCCGTTGTCGTCGTCGGAATCCGTGGTGAGCCAGAACGCCAGACCGAGAACGCCCAGAACGCCGATGCACAACAGCAATTCAGCCATGTTGTTCTCAGGAATGTGGGGATGCTAGCCAGGCTGTCTGGTGCGGGTGTAACGGGGATCACCGTTCTCAGGGACGGTGATCCCGACACCGGCTGCTCGGAAACGGAAGCTGGCGATCAGGAGCGCGCCGGTCCGGTGGGGGCAGCGCTTGATCAGCCAAAGCCCTTGCCGGCATCCTTGGCCACGCAGGCCTGCAGTTGGCGGCGCAGCTGGTCGTGGTTGAGCTCCTTGCCGATCAGCACGATCTGGTTCTGCCGCTTCGCCGTGGGCCAGTCGCTGTCATCGATTGAAAAGCGCTTGCCCGCCAGATGGAACACGTGGCGCCGCTCACTCTCGTTGAACCAGAGAATCCCCTTGGCCCGGAACACGCCGGCAGGAAGCTGGTTGTCGAGGAAGTTCTGAAACTTCCGCAGCGAGAAGGGCCCCTCGCTCTCGAACGAGAGGGACGTGTAGCCCTCGATGGCGGCATGGTCGGGATTGCTGCCGTGGTCGTGGTTATGGCTGTGGCTGTGGTTATGGCTGTGGTCGTGATGCCCGTGCTCTTGGTGGGGTTTGTGTTCGCAGTGGCCGTGGTCGTGGTCGCAGTGGCTGTGGTCTTCGGCGGCCGGTGCCGCCGCGGGCTGGGCCACGAGGCGATCGCTCTCGAACAGCCCCACGCTGAGCAGCAGCGGCAGCGGCACCTCCCCCTTCACCGAGCGCAGGATGCGGGCATCGGTCTTGATCTCGCGCAACTGCCGCTCCAGGGCCTGGAGTTTCTCCTCCTCCACCAGATCGCACTTGTTGAGCAGCAGCATGTCGCCATAGACGATCTGGGCCCGGGCCACCTCCCCCTCCAGCAGATCGGCGCTGAAGTTCTCGGCGTCCACCAGGGTGATGATCGAATCCAGGCGGGTGGTGTCGCGCAGGTCGCTGCCCAGGAAGGTCATGGCCACCGGCAGTGGATCGGCCAGGCCGGTGGWCTMCMYSRYSRKGKAGWCCACCGGCTCGGGGCGCTCGAGGATGCGGTACACGGCATCCAGCAGCTCACCGTTGATCGAGCAGCAGATGCAGCCGTTGCTGAGCTCCACCATGTCATCGCCGGTGGCGATCACCAGTTCGTTGTCGATGCCGATCTCGCCGAACTCATTCACCAGCACGGCGGTCTTGAGCCCCTGCTGGTTGGTGAGGATGTGGTTCAGCAGGGTGGTTTTACCGGCGCCCAGGAAGCCGGAGAGGATCGTCACCGGCAGGGCGGCGGGGGCTGTGGGACTGG
>NZ_JADEWP010000182.1:0-5279 GCF_015207535.1 Cyanobium sp. LEGE 06143
CGGCGACGAGGTGTCGATCGTGCCGGCCGTGGCCGGCGGCTGAGCCGAAGCGCCCGGGCCGTAGCCATGGCGGCAGTCAGGCAGTCGGGGTTGCTGCTGAATAACGTCACTCAACGCAACGTTTCCGCCCTTCCCCGCGAAGCCGGCGGAGCGCCTACCCGGCCCATCCCATGACCCAGGTTCCCCTGCAGCCCCTGAGCTCTTCCACGGCCCCCGCGGCCAGCAATCCAGACGCCTGCCGCTGGCAGGAGAAAGCCCAGACCTTCGACTACCGCCAGGCCGCCAATCCGATCCGCCGCGGCCTCACCGAGCCCATCCCCGATCACCACTGGCGCCCCGAAGTGCACCGCTCCGGCCCCACCGGCGTGATCCCCCTCGACATCAGCGCCACCCTGGGCTGCAGCGGCCCTGCCACCAGCCCCGCCCTCTCGGCCAACTTCCTGCGCATCCTGGCCGGGGAGGGCCTCAAGGCCGCCGCCGCTGCCACCAGCGCCCTCTTCTACGTGCTGCACGGCGAGGGTGCGCTGCACTGGGGCGGCCGCAGCCTGGCCTGGCAGCAGGGGGATGTGATCACCCTGCCCAGCGGCGATGCCCCCCTGCTCCAGGCCAGCTGCGACAGCGTTCTCTACTGGGTGCACGACGCTCCCCTGCTGCGCTTCCTCGGCGCTGAGCCCACCACGCCACGCTTTGAGGCCACCCACTTCCCGGCCGCGATGCTGGAGCGGGATCTGCAGGCCCTGCTCGCCGATCCCAGCTCGGCCCGCAGCAACCGTCTCAGCCTGCTGCTGGCCAACGCCGACTGCCCCACCAGCCGCACCGCCACCCACACCCTCTGGGCCATGCTCGGTTTGGTGCCGGCGGCCACGGCCCAGCGGCCCCACCGGCACCAGTCGGTGGCCCTGGATCTGGTGATCGACTGCGATCCGGGCTGCTACACCCTGGTGGGCACCGAGCTCAACGAGGACGGCACCATCCGCAACCCCAGCCGCTCGATCTGGGAGCCCGGCGCCGCCTTCGTGACGCCGCCGGGCCACTGGCACGCCCACACCAACGAGAGCGGGCGCATGGCGCGGCTGCTGCCGATCCAGGACGCCGGACTACACACCTACCTGCGCAGCCTCGACATCCGCTTCAGCGGCGGCCTGGCCGGCTGAGGCCTGGGCTTCGGCCTCCAGCAGGCTGCGGAAGCTGTCGCCGTCGATGGTCTCCTCAGCGATCAGCCTGTTCACCAGGGTGTCCATCAGGGCCCGGCGGGGCCGCAGCTCCGCCACGGCCTGCGCCAGGGCCCGACGGGCCAGGTCGCGCACCTGTGCATCGATGCGGGTGCTGGTGTCCTGGGAGTAGGGCGGCTCCGAGCGCAGCCAGTCACGCCCGAGAAACACCTCGGCCCCGCTGCCCTCGAGGGCCTGGGGTCCCAGGCGCGAGAAGCCGTAGAGGGTCACCATCTCGCGGCCGATGCGGGCCACCAGTTCCAGGTCGCCGACCGCGCCCTGGGTCACCTCGCTCGGTCCGAACACGACAAGCTCGGCCGCCCGGCCGCCCATGGCCACCACCATGCGGGCCTGGAGGTAGGCCTTGCTGATCAGCCCGGAATCGAGCACCTCTTCATCCGGCATCGTGCGGGCGAAACCGCCGACGCCGCCGGCCCGGGGCAACAGCGTCACCTTGTCCAGCCTGTCGGCATGGGGAACCACGCTGGTGAGCAGGGCATGGCCCACTTCGTGGTAAGCGATCAGGCGCTTCTTGGCCGAATCCTGCAGCGGGGCCACCGCCAGGCCCATGGTGATGCGCTCCAGGGCATCACTGAGGGCCTGGTTGTCGATGGCATTCAGCCGGCGCCGGGCCGTGAGGATCGCCGCCTCGTTGAGCAGGTTGGAGAGATCGGCGCCGGAGAAGCCCGGCGTGCGGCTGGCCCAGCTGGCCAGGGACACCTCCTCCGCCAGGGGGCGGGTGCGGGCATGCACGGCGAGAATCTCCTCCCGCCCGCGGCGGTCAGGCAGATCCACGGTGACGCGGCGATCGAAGCGGCCGGGGCGCATCAAGGCCCGATCGAGCACATCGGCCCGGTTGGTGGCGGCCACCAGAATCACGCCGGAGTTCTCCTCGAAACCGTCCATTTCGGTGAGCAGCTGGTTGAGGGTCTGCTCGCGTTCGTCGTTGCCGCCGCCGATGCCGGCGCCCCGCTGCCGGCCCACCGCATCGATCTCGTCAATGAAGATGATGCAAGGGGCCTTGGCCTTGGCCTTGCGGAACAGGTCCCGCACCCGGCTGGCCCCCACCCCCACGAACATCTCCACGAACTCCGAGGCCGCCATCGAGAAAAAGGGCACCCCCGCCTCGCCGGCGATGGCGCGGGCCAGCAGGGTCTTACCCGTGCCCGGCGGCCCGATCAGCAGCACCCCCTTGGGGATGCGCGCGCCGATGGCGGTGTAACTCTCCGGCGCCTTGAGGAAGGTCACCACCTCCTGCAGCTCCTCCTTGGCCTCGGCGATCCCGGCCACGTCCTCAAAGCGCACCTGCACGGTGTTCTCAGGCTGGACCCTGGGCTTGCTGGCTCCAAAGCCCATGGCCCGGTTGGCCACCTTGGTGCTGCGGCGCAGCATCAGCACCAGGGCCCCCACCAGCAGCAGCACCAGCAGGCCGTTGGAGAGGAAGGAGGCCGTGGCCAGCTCAGCGCGGTCATCGCGCACGGTGAGCGGCACATTGGCGGCCGCCGCGGTGTTCAGCAGCAACTGGTCGTTGCTGAACACAGGCACGCGGGCCTCCCTGCCGTCCTTGAACGTCACCGCCACATCGCGGCGGCGGGGTGAGAGCACCAGCTCCTGCACCCTGCCCTCGCGCAGATCGGCCAGCAGGCCGCTGTAGGAGGGCGCTTCTGTCCCGGCCGGCGCAGGGTCAGCGTCTGGAGCTGGGGCCGCTGCAGGGGAGGAGCCTGGCCCTGGCACGGGGGCGCTTTCGGAATCAGGAACGCTTGCAGCAGCCGGAGACGGGCTCTTGCTCACAGGGGTCCGGCTTTCAGGCGACTTTAGCGATTTGACGAAAGGCCAGACGGCAGCGGAGGATCCTTGTTTGGTTGTGAGAGATCTGGGATGGCTGTCCCCAAGAAGAAAACATCGAAGGGCAAGCGCAACCAGCGCCACGCCCACTGGAAAGCCAAGGCGGCCACCGCCGCCGGCAAGGCTCTCTCGATCGGCAAGGCCGTGCTGAGCGGCCGCGCCCAGGGCTTCGTCTATCCCATGGACAGCGAAGAAGAGTCCGAAGACTGATCCCCGCCGGCTTCTCCGCCGGACGTGCATCGAACACAGCGGCGCCGACCATCGAGTAGCGCTACCACCCTGCCGGGCTGCGAGGCGAGGGGATCCTGATAAGGGCCCGGCGGCAGGCTGCACAGGCTGGCGCGCACCAGCCGATCCAGAGCGGCGCCGCTCAGCCATCCCTCGCCAAGGCTGCCGCCACGTCTCCGTTGGCGGGCTTCGGCCTGGAAGCGCCAACGTCTGGGCAGGCTCCAGTGGAGCGGCCGCAGCAGCCAGAGCTCCTCGAAGCGCCGCCACAGGGGCTGATAGCCCTCCAGCGCCTCGTCCCAGTGGGGCAACCAGAGCCTTTCCCGGGCCGTGAGCTCCGGCGTACCCGGGGCTCCATCCGAGAGCTGGGCTCGCTCGAGGCCAGCAGGGCCCAGCGGCTTGCAGCCCAGCAGCCAGCCCTCCAGCACCACGGCCTCGCAGGTCACCATGTCCATGCCGGCACGGTCGCCCTCACCGCCGCGCAGGCGCTTGTCGAAACGCGGCAGCCGCCAGGGCTCCCCCGCCGCCCAACCCTCCAGGCTCTCGGCCAGCAGGGGAAGGTCGTGACTGCCGGGCGGCACGCGGCTGACGCCGAAGGGGTTGCCGGCCATGGCCCGCTGGCGCTGTGGCCAGGGCAGGTAGTAGTCGTCGATCGAGGCCACCCCCAGCCGCAGCCCGAAGCGGGGCGCCAGCTGCAGCAGGGCGCGCCCCAGGCTGGTCTTGCCGGCCCCCACCGGGCCGTTCAGGGCCAGGATCGGCCGCGCCCCCTGGCCGACCCGTCGCTGCAGCCGCGCCAGCAGCGGCAAGGCAAAGGCCTCGGCCAGGCTGACCTGGATCGGCAGCTCCGCCAGGTGCTCGGCGGTCCAGAGCCGGCGCCACTCCTCGAGATCGGCGATGCCGCAGTGCCGTTGCAGCCAGGGATCCATCAGGTGCCCAGCTTGAAGGCCTCCAGCACCACGGCATACACCAGGCCGATGCGCAGGTTGTCCAGCACCACCCAGCCCAGCCCGGGCCTTTCCTGCACCAGCCGGCCCCGCAAGCGCACCACCAGCTCCAGCAGCAGCACCAGCGCCAGCACCGCCATCGGCCGCCCGCCGGGGAAGAAGAGCAGCAGATAGCTGGTGAGGTTGCCGCCGGCATAGAAGCCCAGCAACAGGGCCAGCAGCACCACGCTGCGGTGACGCCAGTTGCCGCGCAGGCTGGCCAGCAGTCCCTGGGCCAGGCCCACACTGAACCGGTTGAAACGGGTCGACTGCAAGTGGTGGGATCTCAGAGCAGGCTCTGCAGATAGGAGAGCGTGATCCGCCCAGCCTGGCAAGGCGGGCCCCGAAGCACCATGGCGTCAGCGCCGAGGCCACTCACCACCGCCCGGGCCGAGGCGAAGCGCTCCAGGGGCAGCGGGCGGCTGTAGTGGCTGAGAGTGAGCAGGCAGGGCAGCCCGGCCGCCGTGGCCGCCGCCAGGCCCTGGGGGGAATCCTCGATGGCCAGCAGGTCGGCGGCCGACCAGCCCAGGGCCGTCACGGCCCGCTGATAGGCCTCGGGATCGGGCTTCTTGCGTGCCACGTCCTCCCCGCAAAGACGCAGGCTGAAGGCCGGGCCCAGGGATCCCAGCAACTGCTGCTCCAGCCCCTGCAGGGCCTGGCGGCCGCTGGTCGTCACGATGGCCTGCGCCAGGCCGGCGGCCCGGGCCTCCGCCACCAGCTCCGCCACCCCCGGGCGCAGGCCCAGGCCTCCCGTGGCCAGGAGGCTGGTGTAGTGGCTCTGCTTGCAGGCCTGCAGTGCCCGAACCCGCTCCGGCTCGGGGGGCTCCCCCTCCAGCTCCGTGAGAGCGAAGCGCAGCCGCTCATGGCCACCGCTGATCTCCAGCCAGCGGCCGTAGTCGCCCTCCTGCCAATGGAGCGGCAGCCCGGCCTCCGCGAAGGCCCGGTTGAAGGCCACGCGGTGGCCGTCGCGCTCGGTTTCGGCCAGGGTGCCGTCCACATCCCAGAGCAGGGCCTG
>NZ_JADEWP010000183.1:0-5152 GCF_015207535.1 Cyanobium sp. LEGE 06143
GGTGAACTCCGCCCGTTTCTCCTTGACCCCGTCCTGCCGGGTGACCGTGCTCATGCGCAGGCGGCCCTCGATCATCAGCCGCTGACCCACCTGCACCCGGTTCTGCAGGTCCTGGGCCAGGTTGCCCCAGCCCACCACTTTGAGCTGGCCGGCCGGATCGTCAGGCCGCAGGCCGTCAAACTGCACCGCCATCTCGGCGACGGGCGTCTGGTTGTCCTGGGTGTAGCGGATCTGGGGTGCTTCCAGCACATCCACTTCCAACAGACAGTGATTCACGCCCCAGCCAGCGGCACAGCGTGTCCATCTTGCCGGATGCCAGAGGGCTTGCCGGATGCCAGAGGGCTTGCCGGATGCCAGAGGGCTTGCCGGATGCCAGAGGGCTTCGGGGGCAGACTGATGCAGCGAGGGGGGATTCGATGCCAGGCTCCCGGGCAACGGTGCTTGCCGCGCGCCGCCGCCTCTGGCTGTTCGCCGGCACGGGGGAGGGGCCTCCCTTGGCCGCTGCCCTGCAACGGCAGGGCTGGTGCCTGCGGGTGAGCGTGGTGAGCCCCGAGGCCGGCCAGGCCTATGGAGAGCTGCCGCACCTCGAGCTGTTCAGCGGAGCCCTGGCCGGCCCCCAGGCCCTGGAGCTGGCCCTGCGGCAGGCCCAGCAGCAGGGGGATCCCTTTGCCCTGGTGCTCGATGCCACCCATCCCTTTGCGACCACGATCAAGGCCACCCTGGCCGCCGGCTGCCGGGCAGCGCGCCTGCCCCTGCTGCGGCTGCAGCGCCCCTGGTGCGATCAGCAGGAGGGCGACGGCCCCGGGGCGGACGCGGCTGGCCCCGCCCTGCTGGCCGGGTTGGCGGCACTGGAGCATGAGCCGCTGGCGGGCACCCGCCTGCTGCTGGCCCTGGGCGCGCGCCAGCTGCCGGCTGCGGTGAGCCGCAGCCCGGGGGCACGCCATCACGCCCGGCTGCTGCCGACGGCCTTCGGGCTGCAGCAGGCCATGGCGGCGGGGCTGCCGGCCGAGCGGGTGGCCTGCCTGCGGCCCACGCGCTCCGGACAGGTCGAAACGGCCCTTCTGCGTCGCTGGGGGATCGAGGTGATCCTGGCGCGCCAGTCTGGCGGCGAACCGGAGCAGCGCTGGCGCCGGATCGCCCACAGCCAGGGCTGCCGGCTGTTGCTGCTGCGTCGCCCGCCGGAGGAGCCCGGCCGGACGGTTCTGGGCCAGGAGGCCTTGCTGGCCCACCTGGCCGCCTGGCCCGGGGCGACCGGCTAGGCGCCCGCGCCCAGGTGTGCGGCCGCCAGGGCCTGGAGGTCCTGCTGGGGCCTGGGGCCGAGCTGGGTCACCACCTGGCCGGCACAGAGGGAGCCGAGGCGGCCACAGCGCTCGGCGCTCCAGCCCTGGGCCAGGCCGTGCAGGAATCCGGCGGCATAGAGATCGCCGGCGCCGGTGGTGTCCACCAGGGGGCCCAGCCGGAAGGGCTCGATCACGTGGCTGCTGGGACCTTCCAGCACCAGGGATCCCGCCTCGCTGCGGGTGAGGGCGGCGATGCGGCAGCGCCCCCTCACCTGCTCCACCGCCGCCTCGAAGCTCTCGCTTCCATACAGCGACAGGATTTCCTGTTCGTTGGCGAACAGGATGTCGACATGGCCATCGACGAGCTCCTGGAAGCTGTCGCGGTGGCGCTCCACACAGAAGGCATCCGAGAGGCTGAGGGCCACCTGGCCACCGTGGGCGCGGGCCACCTCCGCCGCCGCGATGAAGGCCTGCTTGGCGGCCTCGCTGTCCCAGAGATAGCCCTCCAGGTAGAGCAGCTTGGCGTCAGCCACCATCGAGAGGTCGAGATCGGCGGGGTCGAGGCCCACCGACGCGCCCAGGTAGGTGCACATGGTGCGCTGGGCATCCGGGCTCACCAGGATCAGGCAGCGGGCCGTGGAGGGACCGCCGGTGGCCGCGGGCGTGTCGAAGCGGGCCCCGGCGGCGCGAATGTCATGGGCAAAGATGGCGCCGAGCTGGTCGTCACGCACCCGGCCGATGAAGCCGGCCCGCCCGCCCAGCTGGGCCACCCCGGCCAGGGTGTTGGCGGCCGAACCGCCGGAGGTTTCCAGCCCAGCCCCCAGCCGGGCGTAGAGCTGTTCGGCCTGCTCGGCATCCACCAGGGCCATGCTGCCCTTGGTGAGGCCTTCGCTGGCGAGGAAGGCGTCGTCGGCGTGCACCAGCACATCCACGATGGCGTTGCCGATGCCGACGACATCGAGACTCTTGACGGTCATGGGGTTCAGGCGCTGAGGAGGGCGCGTTTGGGGCCGTGGATCGGGTCTTCCATCACGATGGTCTGGTCGCGGTCGGCCCCCAGGGAGATGATCGCGATCGGCACCTCCATCAGCTCAGCCAGGAAGCGCAGATAGCTCATCGCCGTGGCGGGGAGCTCATCAAAGGTGCGGCATTCGGCCGTGGAGCTCTGCCAGCCCGGCAGGGTCTCGTAGATCGGCTTGCAGCGGGCGAACACCTCGGCGCTGCTGGGGAAGTGCTCGATGCGCTGGCCGTCGAGTTCGTAGGCCACGCACACCTGGATGGCATCGAGTTCATCGAGCACGTCGAGCTTGGTCACCGCCAGGCAGTCGAGCCCGTTCACCTCCACGGCGTAGCGGCCGATCACGCCATCGAACCAGCCGCAGCGCCGGCGGCGCCCGGTGGTGGTGCCGTACTCGCCGCCGCGATCGCAGAGGTGATCGTTGAGGCTGCCCTCCAGCTCAGTGGGGAAGGGGCCCTCGCCGACCCGGGTCGTGTAGGCCTTGGCCACGCCAATCACCCGGTCGATCAGGGTGGGGCCCACGCCGGCGCCGATGCAGGCGCCGCCGCTCACCGGATTGGACGAGGTGACGTAGGGGTAGGTGCCGTGGTCGAGGTCGAGCAGCGTGCCCTGGGCCCCCTCGAACAGGATGTTCTGCCGGGCGCGGGCCGCCTCGTGGATGGTGCGGGTGCAGTCCACCACGTGGGGGGCGAGGCGCTCGCCGTAGCCCAGGTAGTCCTCCACCACGGACTCAAAGTTGAGGGGCTCGATGCCGTAGAGCTTCTCGAGGATTTCGTTCTTCTCGGCCAGGGGACCGGCGAGGCGATCCCGCAGCCGGTCGCCATCGAGCAGGTCAATGACGCGGATGCCATTGCGCTCCGCCTTGTCGGCATAGGTGGGGCCGATGCCGCGGCCGGTGGTGCCGATGCGCCGGTCGCCACGACGCTGCTCCATGGCCTGATCCAGCAGGCGGTGGTAGGGCATGGTCACATGGGCCGTGGAGGCGAGCCGCAGGCCGCTCACGTCGATGCCGAAGCCCAGCAGCATGTCCAGCTCCTCCAGCATCACCCGCGGGTCCACCACGGTGCCCGAACCGATCAGGCAGATGGTGTCGGGATAGAGGATGCCGGAGGGGATCAGGTGCAGCTTCAGCACCTTGTCGTCAACGACGATCGTGTGGCCGGCGTTCACCCCGCCCTGGTAACGCACCACCACATCGGCCGAGCGGCTCAGCAGATCGGTGATCTTGCCCTTGCCCTCGTCACCCCACTGCGCACCGATGACGACGACGTTGGCCAAGGACACGGCGGCCCGCAGCCGCTTCAGAGCACAACTGCAGAGACTCTCAGATCAAGGTCCCGTTCGTCAAAAGAACCGGCCGGCTCAGGCGCCGCGCACCACGTTCTTCTCGGCCTTCAGCAGCTCCTTGCTGACCCGCTCACGCAGGGCCTCGGGCAGGGGCCGGTTGGGGTAGTTGGCGTAGTGCCCGGCGAGGGAATTCAGCGCCGTCTGCATCGTGGTGAAGGAGGAGAGCCCATTCACGGCGTTGCGGGGGCGGTAACGGGCCATGTACTCATTGATTAGTCCGCGGGCCTCCTGCTCCGCCTCGGCGCGGGAGGGATCGTCGGCTTCGAGACCCACCGTGGTGATCAGCACGTCGGCCACCGCCACCGTGTCGTCCACGTAGCTGCCGCTGAGCCCATCGGCGCTGCTGCAGCCGGCGAGCAGCAGACACAGCCCCAGGCAACCGGCCAGCAGGGATCGGCTCCAGCGTCCCAGCAGGCGCCGAAGGGAGCTCAGAAGGTCGGCGGCCATGGCGTGGGTGCGGATCGGGCGATCCTACGGACCCCGGCTGTCGCCTAAGCCGCGGGCAGCCCGCGGCGCTCGGCCGTCAGACGGGGCAGCAGATGATCGAGCAGCCCATCGGCCGCCAGGTCGGTGCGCTGACTACCGGCCCGCTGCACCAGTTCCACCTGGCCGTCGGCCGCACCCCGGCCCACCACGACCCGCCAGGGAATGCCGATCAGATCGGCGTCCTTGAACTTCACCCCGGCCCGCTCGCTGCGGTCGTCGAGCAGGGTCTCCACCCCCGCTGCCGTGAGCTCGGCGTAGAGCCGCTCGCCCAGGGCCAGCTGCAGCGGCTCCCCCGTGTTGGCTACCACCACGATCACCTCGAACGGCGCGATCGCCGAGGGCCAGCAGATGCCGCTGGCGTCATGGTGCTGCTCCACCGCCGCCTGGGCCAGGCGCGACACGCCGATGCCGTAGCAGCCCATCCACAGGGCCTCCTCACTGCCGGATTCGGTGCTCACGGTGGCCCCCAGGGCCGTGGCATAGCGGCGGCCCAGCTGAAAGATGTGGCCCACCTCAATGCCGCGGCTGGCCTCCAGGCACTGGCCCGGATCGTGCCGGCAGCGGTCGCCGGGCTGGGCGGCCCGCAGGTCGAGGGCTTCGGGCCTCGGGCAGAGCGCACCCCAGGCCGCTCCCAGCCGGTGCTGATCCAGCTGGTTCGCGCCGCACACAAAGGCGTCCAGCTCTGCGGCGGTGGCATCGGCCAAGCGCAGGAAGGCCGGAGTCCAGCGGCGGGCACCCGCGAGGCAGGCGTCGGCCAGATCGGGCCCGAGATAGCCGAAGGGGAGCGGGGCCAGCCCCTCCCTGGCCACGGCCTCCTCGCTGAGCGGGGCAATCTCCAGCAGAGTGCCGTGGCTGGGGGAACAGCGGGCGCTCACCACATTGGCCAGCTTCACGCTGTTGAGCTGCTGGTCGCCCCGCAGGCTCACCAGCAGGGGCAGCTCGGCCCCGTCGTCGAAGCGGGCCAGCAGCAGCAGCACCTTGAGGATCTGGCTGGCGTCAACGTCATGGGCCTGGACCAGGG
>NZ_JADEWP010000184.1:0-5107 GCF_015207535.1 Cyanobium sp. LEGE 06143
TCGCAGGTTGCTATGCAGTACGTGATCAGGAGATCAGTGTGCCTGTCGAGGGAAAGAATCGGCCAACATGGGCAGATTTTGGCACCCGAAAGGGTGAAATCAGCCAAGCCAACCTCAGATTCGCCAAACGTTGTTCATTCCGAGCAAATTCCAACCTTGGACCCACTTTCAGGGCTCGTTGCCCAGAGGCTCCCTAACGGCGCCTTGGTTCAAGTCTGTCCCAAGTGTCAGCGCAAAACCGTTGGCAGTGATTAGATCTTCTGCGAAAAACCACAGCTGTCTGGTTACGGCATAGTCAAAGCATCAACAGCCGAAGGCGTGCATGCCTTGAAGGGGGCTGCTCTCAGGGTGGGGACTGATCACCTGGCTGGCAGCCATGCCCCCTTGCAGCCGGCAGGATCGTCACGATTTTTGGATGCAGAGTGTGAAGATTCATTGTACTGTCGTTACATCTATGGGCAGCAAGTAGGCCGTCGCTTTTAGCCGACTCCAGCGATCTATTCACACAGTGCATCACAACGCAGTTCATCGCTGCTGCAGGCTGAGGATTCCATGGGCAGGATTGGAACAGCCGTGACCGTCGTGTGGTCTTCCTGCCTTCGACAACCGTCTTCCCTGCGGATCCCACAAGGCTCAGCCGCGAGGATCTCGACAGCACCTACCTGGAGCTGCGCAGCTGCTACAGCAGCTCGATCCGCAGCCGCAGCCAGCACCGCAGCCTGGCCGGCAAGGCCCGCGAGGAAGCCGCCACCCTCAAGCAGCGGTTGCTGGATCTCGCCAGGCGTGAGGCCTCGGTCCGCAAGGACGTCTACGAGATGCTTGAGATCGTCACGGCCCTGGCCGGCGACATCGAGGATGCCGGGGATGACCTGGTCAACGAGTTCGGTCGCTACCAGCTGGGCCGGAAGAGCTTCCAGGGCGGCTCCTACCTGGGCGGGCTGATGCAGGCGGTGATCCGCTTCATCAGCCGCTGGACGCGCACCAAGGACCGGGTGACGGAGCTGGACCAGAAGCGTCAGGCCTTGCTCGACAAGGCCAAGGATCTGCCGCCCCTCACCCTCGGTGGCAACGGCCACCAGGGCCCGGTGAACCAGGTGGATCCAGAGAGTCCGGCCATCGAGCTCAACAGTGAGCACTCGATGGCCGCCAGGGTCGAGGAGGCGGAGGCGAATGGGCCAGATCGCTGACACCTTGAAGGCCACCCTGCGGGAGCTGGCCCAGTCCGATGGCCGCCTCTACCGGGGCCTGGAGCAGCAACTGCGCGATGTGCCGGCGGAGACCGCGGCTGCCTCGACGCTGATCGAAACGGCGGCCGAGGCTCGGGCCACCCGGGACGACCTCAAGGACCTATCGATCAAGGCGCTCTGGGGGCTGTGCAAGCAGCGGGGCATCAAGGGCCTCAGCAGTGGGCCCAAGGATCAGCAAGTTGAGGCCCTGCTGAACCATCCCGACGGCCCGCCCCTGCGCAGCGCCCTCCCCGTCAAGGCCACCAGGGGGGGCCGGGCGTCTGGATCGCTGGCGGCTCGTGGCAAGACCAGCGGGGCTGAGCTGCAGCACCTGGAGCAACGCCTGGACCGGGTTGAGCAGCTGCTGGTGCTGATTGCTCGGCAGGTGGGGGTGTCTGCGCAGGCGATTGCCCAGCTGGTGACCGCACCATCCGCGCTTCCGCCAAGCTGAATCACCTCTGCGCCGGCGCCGGGCCATGGCGGTGAACCGGGACACCCTCGAGAAACTCGGCCGCTTCCTGCTGCGGGGCCTGCGCATCGGTGCGAGCACGGTGGCGGTGGTGGAGTTGCTGCGTAACGACTGGACCACCGGGATCAGTGCCGGAGTGGCCTGGCTGGTGTTACTGCAGGTGGAGCGGCGGCTACCGCCTCTCAGTCCGGAGCCCGAGGACTGATCCGCAGCTCGGCCCAGCCGGTGGCTGGATCGAGTTCCCGGCTGAACCGCCACTCCGGCAGCAGGCCCACCACCAGCTCGGCGGTGGTGCGCACCAGCGAGCCCGCGCAGAGGTGGCCGCCGATCACCGCCCCGGAGTTGTCGGCGATGGCGATGTGGAGGTGCGCGCCATCGGGCGAGAGGGTGCCGGCCAGGCTGAGGATCTCCAGATCGCCGGTCAGGGTGGTGATCTCCTGCCGGCCGGCCAGCCGCAGCCGGGCCACCGAGTGGCTGCCGATGCCGTTGATCAGGCAACCGGCCTGCTGGCGCTGCTGCCCCATCCAGTCCTCGAGCGCCAGGCGTAGGTCGACGCGGGGTCGGAGTCGCAGGGGTACCACCTTCATGGGCCTGGCCCTTCCAGCACTGTCCTGAACATCACCAGGGCATCCACATAGCCGAGCTGCCAGTGCCGGAACGCCTCCGGCAGTGTGCCGACGACCCGAAAGCCGTTTTTCTGCCAGCAGCGGATGCCGGCGGTGTTGGTGCTTACCACCAGGTTGCACTGCATGGCGCCGAACACCGGCTGCAGGAGGTGCCACACCTCCGGCCAGTCGGATGGCGGAATGGGGCGGATTTCCAGCGGGCGGCTCACCACCGGCTCAGTGAGAGAAGCTTCGGGCCAATGATGGATCCGAGCGGTGCTGGCGGTGGTACCGGTGTGGAACGACTCCCTCTGATCCATGACTACAGCCCGAGCCCTGAGTGAAGCCTGGCAACTTCTTCATTGCTGGCACCCTGCAATGTGAGATCCCCTCTTTTGATCCCAGGCAACAGTTTTAGGCTTGATATTGAAGAGTGCGCTTCATTCCCTATCGTGACAATCGCGGCGGGCCTCAAGGCGGCTATTTCGCCAACAAGATGATGGGCGACGCTGGGCTCCATGGCTTCCCTGGTGGCAGGCCCGTCCTTCTTGCCAGCGCCTGCAATTTGATGCTTGACACCATTCATCTATGCCAGTCGTCTTCTGTTGGCCGCAAGCTTGGAAAAGGGATGGCTCCATTTCGCCCACGCTGGACCTCCATTCTCGCTAACCATGTCAGCGATCATAAGATCAGCCAAGGACGAATAGTTATGTTCTGATGGATCATTGGAAAACCGCTGTAGCAAACGTTGAACGGTGCGTCTGCCGATAGCGGTTCACTCGTCTTTGTCGGCASSGSCGATGGCAAAGAGCTTGATCTACTTGCGGCCCAGCTTGACCTAAAACTCATCGCCGGGCTCGAGGCCCAGCTGGGCGGTGTAGGCCTTGCCGACCAGCAGGTTGCCGTTGAACTGCAGCTTCGTTTCGTAGCTGAGCTTGCGGCTGACCTTGCCAGTGCCCTTGTCGTTGCTGTTGTGAAGATGCATCCCCTTGGCCTCCAGCAGGGCTTCGTAAAAGGCAGTGAAGTTCATCCGTTCGCCGCCGTCTTTCTTGGTGCTCATATAGCCACATTTGCGCACGAATCCGATTTTCTGGCGTTGGCCAGTTTGTTGACCTTGACAAAAAGGTCGGGGCCGGAGAGCATATTCTTGGGAGCTTAATCGTTGTCCATACACTACCGCTTGCAGTTGCGATCACCAGAGCTGTGATGGGGTGAATGCCGGCTGTGTTCAGCGGCCCAGGGATTCACAGGCTTCACCATCGCCATCTCCATCCAGATACATGTCGCCTTGACGTAGGAGCTGCTGGGCGTGGGCATAGGAACCGATCACGCTGCAGCGGTAGCGGCGGCCGCCGCGTGTAGTGCCGTCATCAATCCTGCGCCCGCGCGGTGAACGGCGAAAGTCCAAGGGCCGGGTGATGCCGCCGGGCACTTGCCAGACGCCATGGCGCCGCCGGCTGGCCCGGAACTCGGCATCCAGATACACCCTTGCATCGCAGCCGCTCAGATACTGCCGATAGACGAAAGCCTGGCCGACCTCCACCAGCGCCAGGTTGAGATTCACCTCCCCGATTACCTCCGCCACCGTGCGGCCAAAGCGATCCACGGTCTGGGGCCTGAGGGTCACGCAGGCGGCTTTGTAGGTAGCTGCGGGCATTGGCGCCATTAGGGGCCTGCGCCATGGCCTCAGAGAAGCCGTTGCCCCACCAGGCGATGAGGGCAACGGCGCTGATCAGGGTCCACCTGATCACATCCTGAGCAGAGGCTCGATCTCCATCAGGAGAGCAGGCAGTTGCTCGCTCAAGGTGATCCACACCTCCTCGAGATCCACACGGTCATAGGCGTGGATCAGCACGTTCCGCATCCCGGCCATCTCCCGCCAGGGAATCTGCGGATGTAGCTGGCGGCAGTTGTCGCTCAACCCTCTTGGTGGCTTCTCCAATGATCTCGAGATTTCGCACCACCGCGTCCCGGAGAACGTCACTGGCCAGGAACGTCTCGCGATCGGGGATGGGAAAGCCTTGAACCCGTCGGATCGCGGTCAGGATGTCGCCCAGGGCATCACGGTCCCTCGGCTCCATCACAGGGGAATCGCATCCCGCTCAGCAGAGGCCAGTGCGGTTGGATTGAGATTGCGGCGGCGAATCAGATCCACGCGGCAATGCAGCGTGTCCTCCAGGGCCAGCTTCAGGGCGATGCGCTCCAGCAGGCCGGTACGGGGGGGCAGATCCACCAGGAGGTCCACATCACTATCGGGTCCGGCCTGATCACGGGCCACGGACCCGAACGCCGCCAGATTGGTGGCGCCGTGCTCAATGGCGATCTCTCGGATCCTTGGAGCCTGAGCCAGCAGTTCGTTGAGGCGCATAGCAGCCCAGAAGCCACGGGCAGCCTAAGAGAAGCGGCTCTGCTCGGCTTGCTTCCCCGGTCATGGCCACTGATTCATTGATCGATCCGTCTGGCTTGCTTTTCAGTACGGCCAACCGATCCACCGCAGCGCCGCCGGCTCCAGAGTGGGTTCAGCTGTCCTGAGCAAGGAGAGGCCATGACCACGACCCTGGAGAGAGCAACCGCGTTGAAGTGCGCCTGCGCCAAGGGGCACCCCAATGGTGAACCCTGCCACGCCGGCTGCGGCTGCGCATGCCATGGCTGCCGCTGTGGCAGCAGCCAGCGCTCCGCGTTGCAGATCAAGGCGCCGGCCTCGCCCGCGCGCGGTGCTCCTGCGGGCTGATGCCGCGCACCCGCTTGAACGCCGTGCTGAGCGCGAAAGGCGTGCTGTAGCCGAGCGCGTGGGCCACCGTGCCGAC
>NZ_JADEWP010000187.1:0-4949 GCF_015207535.1 Cyanobium sp. LEGE 06143
GGATGGACATGATCGTGGCGCTGACCAGCTGCTCGGCCGGGCAGTCGAACAATTTCCGCTACAAGCCGATCGATTATGAGGTCCTGACGGAACTTCCCCCCTGATCCGGCGAGGCCTTTTCAAGGCCACAGGACCCAGCGGCCGGAACGGATCAAAGGACCTGGCGTTTGGCAAGCAGAGCCTGAGATTCCGGAGACTTTGCCGAATGTTGACCCCAAATGACTCCCTTCGCCAGGCAGACGTCCTGTTTCAGGCGCTCGGATTGCTTGAGCCGATCGGAGCGGAGGAGCGAAGGGCCCTGCGCAGACTGGGCGGGCCAGTGGTCCGGATCGGCGAAGGAAGCTATGTGAGCCGCCATGGCGACTATCCGGCGGCGAGCGCGCTTCTGATCGAAGGGTTTCTGTGCCGTCAGCGTCTGCTGGAGGAGGGGCAGCGCCAGATATTCTCGCTGCATTACCCCGGAGACCTAGCCGGATTCGAAACACTGCGCCTGCGTCTGCTGGACCATGACATTCGCGCGCTCACTGACTGCCATGTAAGTTACATCCCGCATGGGGCGCTGGAGTCGTTGATGCGGGAATATCCCGGGCTCGCCGCGGCACTCTGGAAATCGGCGCTCCGGGAGGGCGCTGTGGTTCGGGAGTGGATGGCCGGCATCGGCCGCCGCCCGGCGCTACAGCGTCTGGCGCATCTGATCTGTGAGATCTTTGTACGGATGAGGGTGCTGGGGCGCACCTCGGATGACCGGTTTTACCTCCCTCTCAATCAGACCGATATGGCCGACATCCTTGGCCTGTCGCTTGTGCACGTCAACAGGATGGCCGGTCTCCTGCGGCGCTCTGGCCTGATCGAGTGGCGCCACCAGCATATGTCCATCTCCGACTGGCCCCAGCTGAGGGATCTGGCCCGGTTTGATCCGGCTTACCTCCAGTTCCACAGGCCGCCATTGCTCACCTGAGCGCTACTGGCTCGGCCACGGCGCGCGGAAAGACGGACCGAACGGGTTACAGAAACCTAATCCGGAAACCGGCGCAGCTTTATCATAGGACATAGCGCCCGCGACAGAACCCGGCAGTATGGGGTTGAAGGCACGGCGCTGTTCACCTTTGCGGCTTTCTCGGCGCGCGCCGGGACAGAACCGTAACATCCCGGTACGGATCAGTGCTTTTGAAGGAGTGACCGTATCAACGAGACCGCAGGCTGAGCGCCGGACAAGAGATTGCGCAGCGACTCACTGCGCCTGAGCAGGCCGCCCTGGCCAGCATGACAGCAACCTGCGGGATTGAGGAGCCCGCCCTTCCAATTGCAAGGAGATGACAATGCCTCAGAGAGACAATCGAGATCGTGACGAGTACGGCCGGTTCAGCCGGGATGCGTATCGCAGCGCCCCGTCGGGCTATCGCCGCCGTGACAGGGATGATGAATACGACGACCGTGACCGTCAGCCCCGGGATGAATATGGCCGATTCATGAGTGATGAGGAGGAACGGGACTATGCCGGGAGATTCAGCCGCGGTCAGGATCGCCGATCGCCGGACGACGAGGCTTATAGCCGGGGACGCCGGGACCGGGATGAGCGGGKGATGGGGGGCAGGTGGAGAGCTTGCAGACCTTCACCCTACGGGCGGTGCGGATTCGTCAGCGCAGCGGCTCGAAGTGGCTGCAGCGCTCACAGGGCCCCTCCGGCAGCACCGCGCAGCGCAGCAGGGGGCTGCGGGCGTTGTAGCGGCAGTCCGGGTCGCCGATCACCCAGCCGTGGCCCCAGGGCATGGCATCGGCGGGCTGGGCTTCCAGCTTCACCTGCAGAGCCACGCTGCCCAGCGCGTAGCGGCCATTACTGAGGCGGTAGCGATGGCGGCGCTGCAGCACCAGAACGCTCTGATCACCCAGGTTCAGCCAGCGGCCCGGTTGCGGAATCTGTCCCTGGTGCTCCACCTCGTAGGTGTCGAGCAGCCGGTCGCTACCGATCAGTCGCACCTCCACCTGCATGGCTCAGCTCAGGGGAGCCGCTGGTTCCACCGGTTGTTCCACCGCCGGCAGCTCTTCAGCGCACTGCGGCACAGGGCTGCGGCGCACGGAGAAGCCCCAGACGAACAGGGCGGCCACGAGAGACAGCAAGGCCCACTCGGGCAGCTCCAGCTGAGGGCTGGCGAGGCGCAGCAGCAGCCGCAGACCCACCAGACCCACGGCCAGATAGCCGGCGGTTTCCAGGTGACGGAACAGCTCGATCCAGCGGATGAACAGCTCAGCCGTGAGCCGCAGGGCAATCACGCCGATCACGCCACCGGCGATCACCAGGGGGAGACGATCGGTCACCGCCACGGCGGCGGCCACGCTGTCCACCGAGAAGGCCAGGTCCGTCACCGCCAGCATGGCCACGACGCTGGCCATGCTGGCGCTGACGGCCCCAGGGGCCTCGGCTTCCGCCAGGTCCTGGACCTGCGGGGCGCCGGCGGTCAGCTGGACCAGATGGCGGCCACACAGCCAGAGCAGATAGCTCGAAGCGGCCAGTTGCAGGGGCCAGAAGTCCAGCACCCAGCGGGCGGCCAGGATCAGACCCACCCGGAACACCAGGGCCAGCAACAGACCCAGGTTGAGGGCCGTCTCCTGGCGGGAACGGTCGTGGAGACGGCGGGAGATGGCCGCCAGGGCAACGGCATTGTCGGCGGACAGCACCGCCTCCAGCGCCACCAGCAGGGGCAGCACGAGCAGGATTTCATGCCAGCGGTCGACCTCCTGCAGCAGCGGGGTCAGGGATTGAATCGACTCGGCTTCCATCAGACCCTGCAAGGGGATCACTCTAGGAAGACCAGTCCCCGAGCCGAACTCCCGATGCAACTGCAGGTCCGCCTGGTCCACGCCGAGCCCGGGCAGCGGGTGGTGGAGGTCACGGCCTATCGGCAGGGGGAAACCCTGGGCAGTGCCCTGGGGGAGGCCCAGACGGCCGAGGAGGCTGAGGACAGGGCCCGCGCCCGCCTGGCGAAGCAGTTGGCTCCCGCCATCCCCGCGGCTGTGGCGGTGCCCATCGCCAAGGCTGGACCAGGTTCTGCCCCTGACCCGATGCCACCAGCAGCTCCCGCGGCGGCGCAGGCTGCAGCAACGGCCTCTCCAGCCAATCCACCTGCAGTCGCCGCTGCAGCGGCCGAGCGCCCCCAGGAACCGGAGCCTGACCCCGAGGACTGGAGCAGCGAGCTGGCCCAGATCGACCTCCAGCTGGGCCGGCTGAGCTGGCAGCGCGAGCAGGAGGGCGTCTATCTGGAGCGGGCCTTCGGCCATCCCAGCCGCAGCAGGCTCACCGCCTACGCCGACCTGCAGAGCTACCTGCAGGCCCTCACCGCCCTGCCCGCCGGCAGTGATCCCACCAGGGCAGCAGTTCCTCTGCGACGCCGCGACCTGCTGGCCCAGTGCGATCTGCTGCTGGGTCAGCTGGGCTGGGACGCCCAGCAGGGTCGCCACTGCCTCGATCAGCTCTTCGGCCTGAGCAGCCGCCAGCACCTCAACGACACCCAGCTGCTGGAGTTCAACATGCAGCTGGAGGAGAAGCTGCTGGCCGCCAAGCCCTCAGCTGGCGCCGGCCAGGCTTCCCCCGCCACGTGAAGGAGGTGCCGCCAGCCTGCAGTGCTGCCGCACCAGCCGCAGGCCCAGATCCAGCCATTTCTGGTTGGCATAGGCCTCCTTTTCCAGCTCCTTCATCTGCGGCGACGCGCTCAGGTACACCGCATCGCCGAGCACCGCGTCGAGATGGGGCGGGAGATCGCGGCTCAGGCCCAGCAGGCCCGGCATGGCCCGCACGCCGCCATTGCTGCAGCTCTGGGCCACGTGGATGGCTTCGTGGTTGAGCACCTCGGCAAATTCGGTGCTGCCGCTGGCAATCACCCGGGGCTTGATGCGCAGGGTGCGGACCTGGGGGTCCCATTCAGCCGCCGCCCCGGACTTGCGGGGCGGCGCCAGCTCGATCAGCACGCCCGCCTGGATCAGCACCTCGATCAGATCCCCGATGGCGGCCTGCTCGGCATCGAAGCTGGGGGGATTGGCCATCTTGTGGCGGATCTCAGCCAGGGAGAGCTGGGGCTCGCCGGCCCGGCGCTGGTAGTGGTAGCGGGTGCTGCCGTCCGGGAACCGCTCAGCCGTGGGAATCCAGGCGGCATCGGCCGCTCTCAGCTGCTGCAGCAACATCTCCTGGTCGATGTTCCGCAGGCCGCCGGGCTGGGGCGCCAGGGCCAGGGCGTCCCACAACGGCTGCAGCGGCGGCGCCAGCTCCAAAGCGTCCTTGAGTTTCTGCTGCTCTGCGGCCAGCTGGGTGGTCGGCACGGCAGCAGACTCCCGCAGCCGCCAGCGGTTCGGCAGCAGCGTCAGCCCCACCCCCAGGGACAGCAGCAGGCCGGCAACCACCGCCACGGGCGCCACCCGGGGCAGCGCCATGACCCGCCTTGCCGGCAGCCGCCCCAGGGGATCGCCGCAGCGGCCGCAGACCCAGACGCCATCGGGCTGACGCCGCGCGGTCAGGGGTATGGGATGGCAGGAGGGGCAGAGGAA
Organism: Cyanobium sp. LEGE 06143; assembly: GCF_015207535.1. NCBI lineage: Bacteria > Bacillati > Cyanobacteriota > Cyanophyceae > Synechococcales > Prochlorococcaceae > Cyanobium > Cyanobium sp. LEGE 06143. Next base: position 4,537 of record NZ_JADEWP010000187.1, read on the forward strand.
GGGTGCCACGCGCGCATTCTGTCGTCTCCGCCGCGGGGTGCCGGTTGGCAAGATCGGTGGCTGCCTCTGCCAGCGTGCCGCCATGCCCCTCTCCGCCCTGGTGCGCCAGTTGCAGCAGGCGCCGCTCACCGCTGAGCTGCTGGAGCGCAGTCGGCGCAGCACCAGGTTGCGGCTGAGCGGCGCCGGCCGGGCCGCCCGAACCCTGATCAGCAGTGCCCTGGCCGGCGTGGCCGAGGCACCGCTGCTGGTGGTGGTGCCCACCCTGGAGGAGGCCGGACGCTGGGCGGCCCTGCTGGAACTGATGGGCTGGCGCAGCAGTCAGCTCTACCCCACCAGCGAGGGCAGCCCCTACGAGGGCTTCGACCCCACCAGCGAGATCACCTGGGGCCAGCTGCAGGTGCTCAGCGAGCTGC
>NZ_JADEWP010000191.1:0-4620 GCF_015207535.1 Cyanobium sp. LEGE 06143
CCTACCTGCTGGCGGCCACCGCCATCGACCTCGGCAGCCGCCTGAGCTGGCGGGTGCATGGGCTCGGCTGGGCCCTGGTGGTGCTCACCCTGGGCACCTACAGCTATGTGTTCCTGCTCAGCACCGAGAGCTTCGCCGTCAGTGGGCGGCGCCAGCTCGAGGCCTGCCGCTCTCTGGGCGCCGGCCCCTGGGGCTCCTTCCGGCGGGTGGCCCTGCCGATGGCCCTGCCCGCGATCGGCGCCGGCGTGGCCCTGAGCGGCATGGAGGTGGTGAACGAGCTGGGAGCGGTGGAGTTGCTGGGGGTTCCCACCCTCTCCACCGGCATCCTGCGCCGTTGGCAGGACCAGGGAGACCCCCAGGGTGCGGTGGCCCTGGCCCTGGTGGCCCTGGCGATTGTGAGCCTGCTGGTGGCTGTGGAGGGTCAACTGCGCCGCCGCAGCCGCCGCTGGCTGATGGGCAGCAGCGGCGACMGCCTCAAGCCCTGGCGGCTGACGGGCTGGCGGGCCAGCCTCAGCCAGCTGCTCACGGCCCTGCCCCCCCTGCTCACCCTGGGCCTGCCCCTGTTGTGGACGGCGATGAGCTGGGACCAGCTGCGGGGCGAAACCGCGGCGGAGCTGGCCGGACTCACCGGGCGCACCCTGGGTCTGGGCCTGGTGGCGGCGGGGCTCACCATGGTTCTGGCGCTGCTGCTCGCCATCGCCCGGCGCTGGATTCACCAGCCGCTGATGCAACAGCTCACCTTCGTGGCCGGAATGGGCTATGCGGTGCCGGGCACCGTGCTGGCCCTCGCCCTGATGCTGCTGGGCGGGCCCTGGCTGCTGAGCCCGCTGCTGCTGTTGGTGTGGGGGTACAGCGACCGCTTTCTGGCCGTGGGCAAAGGCGGCCTCGACGCTGGCCTGGAGAGAATCCCCCCCTGCGTGGATGAGGCCGCCACCGGGCTGGGCTGCAGCTGGCCCCAGGTGCTGCGGAGGGTGCATCTGCCGCTGCTGCGTGGGCCCCTGTTGGTGGGAGGCCTCCTGGTGTTCGTCGACACCGTCAAAGAGCTGCCCCTCACCTTTGCCCTGAGGCCCTTTGATTTCGACACCCTGTCGGTGCGGGTGTACCAGTACGCCAGTGACGAGCGGGTGGGGGCCGCCCTGATTCCAGCGCTGCTGATTCTGCTGCTGGGCCTGGTGGCCTCCCTGGCCCTGGTGCCCAGCCTCAAGGAGGACTAGGCCTTGCCGCAGCGGCACTTGCCGCCCTTCCAGTTGGAGCACTTGCTGGTCTTGCAGCCCTTTTTCTTGGGTTCGCTGGGGCCCCGGCGGTTGGTGGAGTCTGGGCTGTCGTTGGCGGGTCCGATCGGCTGAGCCATGGTGCGGATTGACGGGCGAAGGGAGGAAAGAAACGAGGTGAGGTGAGCCGGCTAGGCGTTGGCCAGGGGGGCTGACTCCACCAGGGAAGGCGCCAGGCGCATCCCGGCAGACCCAGGGCCAGGGGGCACTTCGATCAACTGGGCCTGGCGGATCCTCGAGATCAGCCGGGTGGTGGTGACCCGGGTGGTGCCGATCAGTTCGCCGATGCGCTCGTGGGTGAGGCGGAAGGGCAGATCACACCAGGGGCCGCAGCGGCGTCCCATGCGGCGCACCAGCATGGCCAGCAGGGCATGGAGGCGCTGCTCCGCACTGCCGAGGTGGCGGATCCGCAGCAGCTGCAGGGTCCACTCGTTCACCGGGTCGAGCCCGGCCTCGGGGTCGAGGGCAGCGCTGCTGCTGAAACAGAGCGGCGTGAGGGCCTCCACGCAGGCGCCCTCGCTGCAGAGGCGTGAAGCGTCGAGCCGATCGCCGGCCTGCAGGAAGGCCAGGGTCATGCCCTCGGTTTCCTCACAGGGGCAGTACACCCGGGCCACACCGTCGAGCACTTCGATGCAGCCACTGCCGGCGCGGCGGGCCGGATCGAGCAGCACCGAGTGCCCGGCCGGCAGCCGCACAGCACTGAGGGGCGTGTCGGAGAGCAATCGGAAGGTCATTGCCTGAGGGGCCTAGTTGCGAATGACTCGCAACCTAAACAAGAGCGGCGGATTTTGCAAGCGATTCTCAATAGCGAGTGGCAGCTGCGATTCAGGCCGCCCGCCCTCTGCAACAAAGCCGTGCCTTTTCCAGGCAGCGTCGCCAATCTGCGGAGGTATCCCGCCATTCACCGGGGATTGACCATCCATGCTCACCCGCACACCGCGTCTGCACCGCGGCCCCCTGGGCTTCCTGGCCCGCACCGGACTCCTGGCCACGGTCGCTGTCGCCTCCACCTGGGCCATGGCCTCCGCACTGGGAAGCCCCGCGGCCCGGGCCGCCGAAGAAACCCTCCATTACCAGCTCGAGACCACCTGCACCGTTCGGGGCGGGGCACCCCTGCCCTGCACGGTGGAAGCCGTCGATGAAGCCAGTGGGGATGTCACCTTCTACCGCCACACGATCGGCAAGAACGTCACCTCGATCCGGGTGACCGACGACCCGCTGACGATGAGCGTGATGGCCCCAGGCAGCCAGGACTGGGTGGACCTCAGCTCCGCCGGTGCCCGCTTCTCCACCAACACGATCTGCTTCAACGACCGCGATCTCTGCGTGGTGAACCCCAACTACCTCAACAGCGTGCGCGAGGAGCGGCCCCAATCCACCGCCGGCCGCGACCTCGTGGTGGTGCTGTTTGATGACGACGGCCGCGTCAACCTCACCTGCTACGACGACGGCTGTGAGGGGGTGCTGGAATGAAAGGCCTACGTTCCGGCTTCGGTCTGCTGCTGGCCGGCGTCCTGGTGCTGCCCAGCCTGCCGGCAACGGCCAGCTTCGGTTCGCCGAGCCCGGCCCAGCTTGAGTCTGGGGCCAGTGGCGAGCTGATCGCCCGCAAAGGTGGCGGTGGTGGCCGCAAAGGWGGAGGCGGCCACAGAAGCGGGGGCCGCCGCAGCGGAGGCAGCAAGCACCGTGCCTCCAAGGGACASGGCGGCTTCAGCTCCTCGGGCTCCAGCCTCAATCGCGGCTCCAAGAAGCCCAGTGGTGGCTGGAGCAAGAAGGCCAAGAGCAGCGGCGGCCCCTCTCTGAACCGCAGCAAGAGCTCCAGCTCCAACCGCAAAGTCAGCAACAACAACCGCAAACGCACCACCGCCAGCAACGACCGCAACCGCACGGCCAACCGCGATGGCAACCGGACCCGGAACGACCGGAACCGCACCGCCAGCCGTGACGGCAATCGCGACCGCAACCGGGACGGCAACCGCAACCGGGACAACCGTGATGACCGCCGCGATGACCGCCGCGACCGGGCGGATGACCGACGGGGCTGGAAAGATGATCGCCGCGAGGATCGCTGGGACCGGCGCGACAACAYCCGCGACGACCGCTGGGACCGGCGCGACGACCGCTGGAATGACCGCTGGGATCGCTATCCCGGCTGGGCCCGGCCCGGCTGGGGCTACGCCCGCCCGTGGAACACCGGCTGGTACGGCGGCTGGTCCAGTCCCAGCTGGGGCTGGTGGGGCGCCAGTGCGGCGGCCTGGGGGGTGAGCACCCTGGCCACGGCGGCGGTCATCAACTCGGCCGTGGACAACGCCGTGAGCAACCAGACCACCTACATCGTGGTGCCCAACAGCGACTACAGGCTGCTGTACGGCACCGTGGAGCCCGTGGGTGATCAATCGGTGTCGTTCGAGGCGATCAGCGGCGACAACTCGCTCACGATGCAGGCCGACTGTGACCGCGGCACCCTCAACGGCAGCACTCCTGACAGTGCCTCGGAAGCGGAACTGCTCAATGCGGCCTGCCAGGTGGCCTACGGGTCGGTCTGAGGTCATCGGCCGCCATCAACGCCTGCCCTCTCAACGAGGGCAGGTTTTTGCTGCGACTGAATTCAAAAGGCGGCTAAAAATGTGGCCAACTGCTACGGCACGCCCCCCAGGCGCGGCCAAGAGCACAAGATAATAAGTAGGCCTTCACGGACAGGGAGTATCGACACCATGCCTTTTCGGGTCCCATCCCCCCGTCAGCTGCTTCCCGTCGCACTCACCGCAGCCGCGGCGCTGACATGGGCGCTGCTGCCGGCGCCGGCCCGATCGGAGGTGCTCTACACGCTCGAGACCCAGTGCAGCTTCAAGGAGGGGGCGGCCCAGGTCTGCACGGTGGAAGCCACGGAACAAGACGGCGCCACCCTCTACCGCCACACCATCGGCGACCGCGTCGTGCTGATCCGGATTGAGGCTGAACCCAGCCGCATGAGCCTCTGGAATCCAAGCAACAACCTGTGGACCTATCTGACCTCCGCCGGAGCCCTGCTGTCCAGCAACACCGTCTGCTTCAACGGGATGGATCTCTGCGTGGTGAACCCCAACTACCTCAACAGCCTCGTGGAGGAGAAGCCTGCGCTGTACGAGGGACGGGATCTGGTACGGGTCAGATTCGGCATCGATGGCCGGGTCGACCTGAGCTGCTTTGACAATGCCTGCGCCGAGGTGAACTGATGAAACGGCCCCTTTCAGCCTTCGGCCTGCTGCTGGCCCCCGTGATGGCCCTGCCGGCCGCCCCCTCCTTGGCGGCCTTCAGCTCAGCAGCCGAGGTCCAGGACTCCAGTGAGCTGCTGGCCCGCAAGGGTGGGGGG
>NZ_JADEWP010000196.1:0-4339 GCF_015207535.1 Cyanobium sp. LEGE 06143
GGGCTGGCCTGGCTGCAGCGTCTGGCGGTGATCTGGGTGGGTGGCGCGCCGCTGCCGCCGGCCCTGGCTCAGAAGGCCCGCCAGGCCGGTCTGCGGCTGGCCCCCTGCTACGGCGCCACCGAGACCGCCGCCATGGTCGCCGCCCTGGATCCCGAAGCGTTCCTGGCCGGCGCGGTGGGCTGCGGCCCGCCCTTGGAGGGGGTGGAGCTGCATCTGGCGGCGCAGCAGGGCGCCCTGGAGGTGCGCTGCTGCAGGCTCAGCCCCGGTTATCTGGGCGAGGGCGTGCTGCAGCCGCTGCCGCTGGCACCGGGGGGCTGGTGGCGCAGCGGCGATGCCGCCCGACTGGGCGGGGCTGGCCTGCAGGTGCTGGGGCGGCTGGATGGCGCCATCCACAGCGGCGGCGAAACGGTGTTTCCCGAACAGCTGGAGGGGAGGTKGCGGGGCCTTGCAGCCAGCAAGGCCCTGCCGCTGGGGGAGGTGCTGCTGCTGGCGGTGGACGATCCGCTCTGGGGCCAGCGCCTGGTGGCCCTGGTGCGGGCTCAGCCCGCGGCGCATGGCCCTGCCCTGCTGGCCCAGCTGCAGGCCGCCGTGGCCGCCTGGCCCCCTGCCGAACGGCCTCGAACCTGGCAGCTCTGCCCCACGCTGGCACCCACGGCCCTGGGCAAGTGGCCCCGGGCCCGTTGGCAGCGTTGGCTCGAATCGCTAGAAGCGGGGGACGACCCCATCGCCTGTCACCCCCGTAATGACCACCCTGAGTGATGCCGAGCTGAGCAACAAGAAACTGGCTGCGGGCCTCACCGGGATCTTCCTGGGGGCCTTTGGCGTGCACAAGTTCATCCTTGGCTACACCAAGGCGGGCATCATCATGCTCGTGGTGTCCCTGGCCGGGGGCGTGGTCACCTGTGGCATCGCCAGTTTCGTGATGGGGGTGATCGGGCTGATCGAGGGGATCCTCTACCTCACCAAGACCAACGAGGAGTTCCAGGTCACCTACATCGATGCCGTCAAGGACTGGTTCTGATGGCGGCTCCAGCCAAACCGGCCCGGCGCTTCAGCGGGCTGATCCTGCTGGCTGCGGCCGGCATCAGCGTTGGGGCCTTCGGCTCCATTCCCCAGGACGGCTCCCTGCACCTCCTCGCCGTGCTGGCCAGCCTGCTGCCCCTGCAGCTGGCCGCTCTGTACTGGGCTACAGCGGCTGCACCCCCCCCAGGCTCGAGGCCTCCAGCCAGCGATTGAGCGCCGCCGGCAAGGGGCAGCGCCGGCGGCTTGTTGTTTCGATCGCCACGTGGCAGGTGAGCCCCCGGGCCACGGAATCGCCCTTGCAGCAGAAGCTGTAACCCACCTCGAAGCGGCCTGGATCGAGCCGTCGCGGCTTCAGGGCGATCGCCAGCCCATCGCCGCACACCAGGGGACGCAGGAAATCGGCCCGGCAGTGCACGATCGGCAGGGCCACGGCCAGGGAGCTGCCGGGGGTGGGGAACACCTCCGCCGCCGCCAGGCCAAAGCGCTCCAGGCTCTGTTCATAGGCCTCATGGCACCAGCCCAGCAGGCGCTGGAAGTGCATCACCCCGGCGGCGTCGGTGTCCCCGAAGCGCACAGTGCGGCTGAGCTGCAACCATTTGGAGGGTTCCATGACGCCGGGCGGTGGTCACCCCAGCGTTTTAGTCCCGCCAGGGGTTCGTACAGTCGCCACAGTGCGCCTCCAAGCCCTTGGCTTCCCCCGCCGCCACCGAACAGCCCACCCTGATCCGGGCCTGGGAAGCCTTCCTGGCCCATGTGCCCACGATGCTGCTGATCTGGGTGGCCACGGCTGTGATCAGTGGGGTGGGGGTGGCGATCTATCTGATCGTCAACCTGATCGTGTTCGCTGCGGCCGGCGGCGAGGACATGTCCGATGCCGCTGCCAGTGTGGCGCTGGTCGTGGGCCAGCTGGGTCAGCTGCCCTTCTCGATCCTCTCAAGCCTGGTGGGCGTGCTGTTCACCGCCGTCCCGGCCATCCACTACGCCACGGGAGACACCATCGGCATCGAGGCGGCGTTCCAGGCCCTGTGGGCACGCCCCTGGCGCTATCTGCTGGCGGGTGTGCTGTTCACCGTTGCCGTGGTGATCGGCCTGCTGCTGTGCGTCTTGCCGGGGATTGCCGTGGCCCTGGTGGGGCCTGTGTACATCAACAAGGTGTTCAACACCGACCTGCCGGTGCTCGATGCCCTGCGCACTTCGTTTCAGGCCGTCTACCGCTCCCAGCGGGGCTGGGAATTCGTGGGGATCGAGATCCTCACGGGCCTGGTCGTCGGCGTTGTGTCCGTGGCCACCTGCGGCCTGGGCGCCCTGGTGGCGGTTCCCGTCTCCAGCTTCTACATCCAGAACGTGGCCTATCACCGGGGTGTGCTGAGCTGAGGGGGNCGCCTCATGGGCTGGGGAAGGCAGGGATCCCCAGGCGGTAGTGCAGCACCATCCGCACCCCCCAGTAGCTCAGCAGCAGGGCGATGCCGGCGCCCCCCTGCCAGGGTCTGAGCCTGAGGCCGCCAGGCCAGAGCCGTCGGTGCCGGATCGCCTGCAGCGACCACACCAGCAGGGCTCCGGCCACGAGCGGTCCGAAGGCATGCTGCGCCAGGGCCTCCGACCAGTTCCCCTGCAGGCTGGAGCTGGTGGCGCGGGTGAGAAAGCAGCTGGGGCAAGGAAGTCCCGTGAGGGCTCGTAGCGGGCAGGGCCAACCCGGTAGGGAGGGATGCAGGCCCTTGAACCAGAGGTAGCCGGTGAGGCCGGCGGGCAGGAGAAAACCGGCCCGTTGCAGTTGGCTCAGGAAGCGGCGGCGCGGGCTTCGGGACGCTCCGAGTTCAGCGATCGACCGATCCCATGATCACGTCGATGGAGCCGAGGATGGCCATGATGTCGGCCACCTTGGCGCCCTTGAGGATGTGGGGCAGGATCTGCAGGTTGTTCTGGTCGGCGGCGCGGATCTTGAAGCGCCAGGGGGTGACGTCGTCGTTGCCCTGGATGAACACGCCGATCTCGCCCTTGCCCGATTCCAGCCGGGTGTAGAGCTCGCCGGAGGGAATCTTGAAGGTGGGAGCCACCTTCTTGGCCACGTACTGGTAGTCGAAGCCGCTGGCCTCGCCACCCTTGCCCTCGGCCATGCGCCTGGCCTCCAGGTTTTCGGTGGGGCCGCCGGGGATCATGGCGCAGGCCTGGCGCAGGATCTTCAGCGACTCGCGCATCTCCTGCACCCGCACCCGGTAGCGCGCGAAGCAGTCACCCTCCTGGGCCGTCACCACCGACCAGTCGAAATCGTCGTAGCACTCGTAGTGATCCACCTTGCGGAGATCCCAGGGCACGCCGGAAGCCCTCAGCATCGGCCCCGAGAGGCTCCAGTTGATCGCCTGCTCACGCGTGATCGCCCCCAGCCCCTCGATGCGCTTGCGGAAGATCGGGTTGTTGGTGATCAGTTTCTCGTATTCGTCGATCTTGGGGCCGAACCAGTCGCAGAAGTCGAGGCACTTCTCCAGCCAGCCGTAGGGCAGATCGGCGGCCACTCCGCCGATGCGGAAGTAGTTGTTGTTGATCAGCCGCTGGCCGGTGGCCGCTTCCCAGAGGTCGTAGATCATCTCCCGCTCGCGGAAGATGTAGAAGAACGGTGTCTGGGCGCCCACATCAGCCAGGAAGGGGCCAAGCCAGAGCAGGTGGTTGGCGATGCGGTTGAGCTCCAGCATCAGCACCCGGATGTAGCTGGCGCGCCGGGGCACCGGCACATTGGCCAGCCGCTCGGGAGCGTTGACCACGATCGCCTCGTAGAACATGCCGGCCGCATAGTCCATGCGGCTCACGTAGGGCACGAACATCACATTCGTGCGGTTTTCGGCGATCTTCTCCATGCCGCGGTGCAGGTAGCCGATCACCGGCTCGCAGTCCACCACGTCCTCGCCGTCGAGGGTCACCACCAGCCGCAACACCCCGTGCATCGAAGGGTGATGGGGGCCGAAGTTGACCACCATCGGCTCCGTGCGCGTTTCCAGCTGCGTCATGGGGCCGTGGGGGCGGAGGAAGAGTGTCGGGATCTTAGGAAGGTTTGGCGCCCCGCTTTGTTCCCCTGCCACCTGAGCTGCCCCCCGATCCGCCCGGGTTTGAGCACCGGCCCGTGCTGGCGGCAGAGGTGCTGGCGGGGTTCGAGCCCCTGGGGGAGCTGCTGGGGCAGCATCCCGGTGGTGGCCTGCTGATCGACTGCACCCTTGGCGGCGGTGGCCACAGCGCGCTGCTGCTGGAGGCCCATCCAGGCCTGCGCCTGACCGGGCTGGACCAGGACCCGAGCGCCCGCGCCGCCGCCGCCGAGCGCCTCGCCCCC
>NZ_JADEWP010000200.1:0-4183 GCF_015207535.1 Cyanobium sp. LEGE 06143
CCTCCACCCGCTGCTCGAAGGCCTCCACCAGGAGGCGGCCCACTGAATCGGCCAGGGCCGGCACCTCAAGACACAGGGCGGCCATGGCGGCGGCGGCCTCCTCCCGACTGCTGAACAGGCTGAAGTCGAGCCCAGTGGCCTGCTGCACGAGCTCATGCATGGTGGCCCGCCGCCAGGGGGGGGTGAGGTCGATCGTGCTGCCCTGGTAGGGGATCACGGTGCCGCCGCACACCTCCTGGCACACATGGGCGATCAACGCCTCGGTGAGCTCCATCATGTCGGTGTAGTCGGCATAGGCCTGGTACACCTCCACCGAGGTGAACTCCGGGTTGTGGCGGGTGCTCACCCCCTCGTTGCGGAAGWTGCGGCCCAGCTCATAGACCCGCTCGAAGCCGCCCACCACCAGGCGCTTCAGGTGCAGCTCCGTGGCGATGCGCAGGGTGAGCGGCAGGTCGAGGGTGTTGTGGTGGGTCTCGAAGGGGCGGGCATCGGCGCCGCCGGGCTGGCTCTGCAGCACCGGGGTCTCGATCTCGAAGAAACCGCGCTCGTCGAGCCAGCGGCGCAGGGCGCCGATCGCCCTGGCCCGGCGCCGGAAGGTCTCACGGGTGTGGGGGGAGACGATCAGATCGAGGTAGCGCTGGCGGTAGCGCTTCTCCACGTCCGCCAGGCCATGCCACTTGTCCGGCAGGGGCTGCAGGGCCTTGCAGAGCATGGTCCAGCCGGTCACCTTCACCGAGAGTTCGCCGCGGTCGGTGCGGCGCAGGCTGCCCTCCACGCCGATCAGGTCGCCGGCATCCACCAGGGAGGTGAGCTGCTGGAAGGCCTCGGGATCGCTGGCCGCCAGGGTGGCCTTGTCGATGAACAACTGAATCGGGCCGCTCTCATCGGCCAGGGTGAAGAAGGCGAGCTTGCCCATCACCCGGCGGGTCATCACCCGACCGGCCACACACACCGGGGTCCCATCCTCGGCGCCGTTGGCCAGGTCGGCGTAGGTGGCCTGCAGGTCGGCCGTGCGGTGGGTGGGGGCAAAACGCAGCGCGTAGGGCCCCTTGCCGAGCTCAGCCAGGGTGTGGGCCTTCTCCAGGCGGGTCTTGCGCAGCTCCGACAAGGGGATGAAGATCTCAGCTGGCAGCCATCCTGCAGGAGAGGAGCCCAGCTGCGGCTGGGCTCAGCCCGCGGCGCTGAGGCCCACGTCGCCAAGGCGCTGGGAGGCGTAGCCGGTGCCCCGCACCGTGAGGATCAGCTCCGGGTTGCGGGGATCGGGCTCCAGCTTGCCCCGCAGGCGGGCCACGTAGACATCCACCACCCGCAGGTCCGCGGCGCGGCGGGGCGGATAGCCCCACAGCTGCTCGAGGATCTCGGCCCGGGGCACCACCCGGCCGGGTTCGCGGAAGAGCAGCTCCAGCAGGCTGAACTCCGTGTAGGTGAGGGCGATGCGGTCGCCTTCGCGGGTCACCTGGCGGCGGTTGGTGTCCACCACCAGGTCTCCGAGCCGCAGCACGCCGCTGCCGCTGGGCAGCTCCCTGGGCTCACTGGCAGCCGAGCCCCGGCCCACCCGCCGCAGGATCGTGGCGATGCGCGCCTCGAGTTCCTTGGGGCTGAAGGGCTTGGGCAGGTAGTCGTCGGCCCCCAGGTCGAGGCCGGACACCCGCTCGGCGATGGCATCGAGGGCCGAGAGAAAGATGATCGGCACGCACGACTCGGCCCGCAGCCGCCGGCAGACGGCGAAGCCGTCGAGCTTGGGCAGCATCACATCGAGCACCACCAGATCGGGCTGCTCCTGGTGGAAAAGCGTGAGGGCCTCTTCGCCGTCCTCAGCAGAGAGAACGCGGTAGCCCGCCAGCTGGAGACGCATCAGCAGCACCCGCCGCACGGCCGCCTCGTCGTCGACTACGAGCAGCGTGGCCTTGGGCTCCGCTGGCGTGATCGACATGTCCGCGGAGGGCATGGGCGCAGCGCCTGGGGATGAAGAATCGCAACCATACCCCTGAGAGAGGCGAAAGGTCATCCCCCAGATCGGCTCCGGCAGTTCCGTTCTGCCCAGGCTTAAGCATTTCTGCAGAAACAGACAGAAGGGGGCGCTGCTGCTACAGGGCTCAGGGCCAGCGGGACGCCGCGTAGCGGTCCCACTCCTGCCGCGCCGCCGCCAGGGCGGTGTCGCTGTCGCTCTGGCCCAGCATGGCGCGCTGCAGCTGGGTATAGACGATCGTCTGCAGTCGTTTGATGCCCGGGATCGCCGGCACCAGCACCTGGGCCCGCTCCAGGGTGGTGGCCGAGAGCAGGCGGGCGTTCTCCACCAGCTGCTGCTCGGCGGGGGCGCCGCTCTCCTGCTGGCGCAGGCTGGCCTGCAGCCGCTCCAGGGCCGCGACGGCCGAGGGCAGCACCCGGGCCTCCTCAGCAAAGCGGTATTGGTTGTCGGCGTTGGTGAGAAACAGGCCGAAACTCACCGCCGCCGCCGCCATGGCGCTCTGCTTCGGCACCACCAGATTCATCACGGCCACGTTGGCGGCGCCATCGGCGCCGGTGAGGGGTGGGAAGGGGCCGGTGCGCGCAGCGATGCCGGGGGCGTTGGTCTGGAGGTTGCGCAGGAAATCCGGCCCGGTGGACACCTGGGCGAGATCGCCCGACTGGTAGAGCTCGATGGCGCGGCGGTAGCCCTGGCTCACCACCTCGCGGGGCAGCAGACCCCGGCGGTAGAGATCACTCCAGAACGCAAAGGCCCGTCTGCCGGCGGGGCTGTCGAAGGCGGCCCGGCGGCGGTCATCGAGCAGCCGCACGCCCATCTGCACCATCGACTCGAGCAGCTCGGCCGAGTCGTCGGGCACCACGGTGGTGAACAGGGCATAGCGGCCCGTGCGGCGCCGCACCGCCTCGGCATAGGCGGGCACCTGGTCCCAGCGGCTCGGTGGCGCTGCATAGCCCGCCTGCTGCAGCAGCTCCCGGTTGGCCATCGTGATCCTGGCCGTGAGGTACCAGGGAATGGCGAACTGGCTGCCGTCCTGCTGCCCCGCCTGCCAGATCCGCGGCAGGTAGCGCTGCTCGGCCCCCGCCGGCAGCACGGGCTCCAGGTCGAGCAGGCCCCCCTTGCTGGCCAGGTTGGCCGCGAAGGGGGGGTTGAGGTTCACCAGATCCGGAGCGGTGCGGGCGAACACGGCAGCCAGCAGCTTGCGCTCCACCGAGCCCCAGGGCACATCGGTCCAGCGCACCCGGATGCCGGGATTCTGGGCCTCCCAGGCCGCGATCACAGCCGCCAGGTAGTCGTTGAAGCGCGGGGCCAGATCCAGGGTCCACACGTTCAGTTCGCGCCGGCCATCGGGGCCGACTCCACCGCCGCCGCGGCCGCCGCAGGCCCCCAGGGCTCCGCTGAGCCCGGCCGAAGCGCCGGCCATCGCCAGCAGTCGCAACAGCTCGCGCCGCCTCAAGGCCATCGGGTTCCGCCTCCCATCACGTCACTGCGCAGTCCAGGAACCTGCAGGCGCCAGAGCAGCAGCTGCAGGGAGCACAGCATGGGCGCCAGTAGGGCGGTGAGCAGGGTCTGGGCCATGAGCACGTGCAGGGGAGCCGCGCCGAGCTGGCCCGCCAGGTGCTGCTGCAGCATCACGCTGAGGCCGAGCAGGGCCGTGCCGAGCAGGGCCAGCAGGCCGAGGTTGAAGCTGCGCTCCAGCCGGGGATGGCGGCGTCCCAGCCGGCCCCACCACCAGCCCAGCAACAGCAGCGCCGGAATCTGGCTCACAGGGCCGAGCTGCAGGGCATCGAGCATCAGGCCCAGCATCAGCCCCGCCAGCATCCCCGACCAGGGCCCATCCACCAGGGACCAGGGCAACAGCCAGAGCACCGCCCAGCTGGGACCCACCCCCGCCAGCTGCAACAGGGCCTGAGACCCCAGGCTGAGCAGGGGCACCAGCAGCAGCGTGGCGGCGCACCAGCGCTGGCGAGCCAGGCCGCTCATCGGCCGGTCTCCGCCCGGGCGCCGCTCACTGCGGCCTCACCTGCACCCAGTCCACCGCGTCCAGGGGGGCGCTGAGCTGCACAACGGCCTCCGGGGCCGGCACCGCGTCCTCATCCACCGTCTGCACCACTCCCACGGTGAGGTTGGGGGGCACAAGGGTGCTGGCCGGGGAGGTCACGATCACGTCACCGGGCCGCACCGTGAGATCCCGATCGATGAAGCGCAGCACGGGCC
>NZ_JADEWP010000204.1:0-4046 GCF_015207535.1 Cyanobium sp. LEGE 06143
GAGCTGCGCTCCCCCTGGCTGCGGGGGCCTCCGAGCCGGCGGGCGGCCGCAGGACGGGCTCGCTCCCAGCCCGAGTCGGCTGCTCGGCTGCGACCTTCCGCCGCGTCGTCCCGGCCAGGGCGACTGCCCTCGCGGGGCCCCTCTCTGGAGCCCCCCTTGGAGCGCTCCCGGTCGCGGCCATACAGACGCCCTCCATCCCGGCCCGGGCGCGCGGCCCCTCGGCCCCCACTGCCCGTCCGCTTGTCCGGACGGCGATCAAATCGAGGGCTCATGGTCTGTGCGATCAGGGGTTGTGGTGCTGCAAGTGATCTAGCAGCACGACCAGCCGGGGCGGATCGTGCAGGAACAGCCAGCCCAGCAAGGCCTCAAAACCCGTGGCCCTAGCATAGGTGGCTGGGTCGCTGCCGCGCGGTCCGCGGCCGGCGCGGTTGCGGGCCCGGCGCACCAGATCCGCTTCCGCCGGCGTCAGCCGAGGCTCCAGCTTGGCCAGCAGCCGTGCCTGGGCTTCAGCGCGCACCTCGTCCACCACCTGGCGATGCAGATCCCTGGCCCGGGCCGGCGTGCGGCAGCGCTCCAGCCGCTGGTGCAGTTCCCACACGGCATCGCCGAGCCAGGCCAGCTGCAGCGGGCCCAGGTCGGAGTCAGGGGGGCGGGCCTGCAGATCCGCCAACCAGCTCAACCGGGCTGGGACGACCGGCTCAGGGGGCGAGGCGCTCAAGGGCTGTGGGCAGGTCGGGCTGCAGGTGCAGGAACTCCTCGAGGCGCACCAGCTTCACGGTCTGCACCACCCGGGCATTGCCCACCACCAGGAACTGCTGCTTGTCGGTGTTGCACTGTTTGGCGAGCTGCACCAGGGCGCCGAGTCCTGAGGAATCGATGAAGTCGATGCTGCTCAGATCAACCACCAGGGGCTGGCCCGGGCTGTGATGCTCGGCGATGAACGTGCCGAATTGCTTGTCGGAATAGGCATCCAGCTGGCCCGTGAAACGGAACAACTGACAGCGGGCCTGCTGCTCAAAGCCGCCGCGAAGAGACACCGTGAGACGCTGCAGGTCGGTGATAGCACTGCCCCCAAGACGTGACTGCGGGGAGTGTAGAGAGCTCCACCGCTCTTGCAGCAAGCCACAACAAAAGTGCGCCTGGGCTGGGGCTTCAGGCCCGGCGCTCGGCCATCAGGCCGGCGAAGCGGCCGAAGTGATGGTCGGCGTCGTGGGGGCCCGGGCTGGCCTCCGGGTGGTACTGGATGCCGAACACCGGCTGGTCGCGCAGGGCCAGAGCGGCCAGGGTGCCGTCGTTGAGGTTGAGGTGGGTGATCGACACCCGCTCCGGCGGCAGGGAGTCGGCCGCGATGGCAAAACCGTGGTTCTGGCTGGTGATCTCCACCTGGCCCGGACTGCCGCAGGGATGGTTGAGGCCCCGGTGCCCGTAGCCGAGCTTGAAGCTGCGTCCCCCCAGGGCCAGGGCCAGGATCTGGTGGCCCATGCAGATGCCGAACAGGGGCAGATCGGCCTGCTTCAGGAGGCCCGTCACCAGCTCCACGCCCGTGGTGACGGCCGCGGGGTCGCCGGGGCCATTGGAGAGGAACACCCCCTCGGGGCGGTGGGCCAGCACCTGCTCCAGGGTGGAGCTGGAGGGCAGCACGGTGACGTCGCAGCCGTGGGCCACGAGGCGATCGAGGATGGCGCGCTTGATGCCGAAATCGATCGCCACCACCCGGTAGCGCTGGTCGGGGCTGGGCTGGAGCCGCTCGTCGAAGCCGGCCTGGCAGGTGGAGGTCCAGGTGTAGGGCTCAGGGGTGCTGACCCTGGAGGCCAGATCCAGCCCCTCCATCGACGGTGCCGCCGTGATCTCGGCCAGCAGTTCCTGGGCAGAGCGGCCATCGCTGCTGATCGCCCCATTGATCGCTCCGCCTTCGCGCAGATGGCGCACCAGGGCCCGGGTGTCAACTCCACGGATGCCCACCACGCCGTGCTGCTGCAGCCAGGAGTCGAGGCTGGCCTCGGCCCGCCAGTTGCTGGCCACGGGCGCCAGCTGGCGGGCGATCACGCCGCGCACATGGGGCCGGGGGGCTTCCTGATCGGCGGCGTTGACGCCGGTGTTGCCCAGTTCGGGGTAGGTGAAGGTCACGAGCTGGCCGGAGTAGCTCGGATCGGTCATCACCTCCTGGTAACCGGTCATGCCGGTGTTGAACACCACCTCGCCGATGGCCGTGCCCACGGCGCCGAAGGCCTCACCGCGCAACAGGGTGCCGTCGGCGAGCACCAGCAGGGCCGCGCGCGGGGAAGCGGTCATGGCCTCGGGCAGAGTGGTGTCGAGAAGGGCGGTGTCGGGCACGGSCNTNGGCGNANGGWGGNGTKSMRSGAAGCAACGGGCGCAGCGGAAGCGTTCTCCCTGCATCGATCCTGCCCTGGGTCACCACCGCCGCCGGTGTGCATGGGCACTTCAGGGCTCAGCAGGGCTCAGCCCGGTGCCAGGGCCTCCTGCAGGGCCTCGAGGGTGCGCCAGGCGGCGCCGTCGGCCAGCGCCCGCCGGGCCGGTTCACAGCCCGCTGCCGGGGTCTCGCTCAGGCCGGCCGCCCACAGCACCAGGGCGGCATTGAGAACCACCACATCGCGCTGGGGCTGGCTGCCCCGGCCCTGCAGCACCGCTTCGAGAATGGCCCGGTTGGTGGCCAGATCGCCACCCGCCAGCGCCGTGATCGGGGCGCTGGCCATGCCGAGCGCTTCCGGGTCGAGCCGCTCATGGCGCACCTGGCCGTCTTCCACCAGCCGCAGGTCATTCACCCCGGCCAGGGAGGCCTCATCGAGCCCGCCGGCCCCATGCACCACCACGGCCCGGCGCAGGCCGAGGCGGGCCAGGGCGCCGGCCATCGGGTCGAGCAGGTCGGCGCGGGCCACCCCCAGCACCTGGGCCTGCGGCCGCAGCGGATTCACCAGGGGCCCCAGCAGGTTGAACACGGTGCGCACCCCCAGGCTGCGGCGCAGGGGGGCCAGACCCACCAGGGCGGGGTGCCAGCCGGGGGCAAACAGAAAGGTGAGTCCGGCCCGGGGCAGGGCGGCCAGCACCTGCTCCTGCGGCGCCTGCAGGTGGATCCCCAGGGCCTCCAGCACGTCCGCCGAGCCGACCCGGCCACTGGCGCTGCGGTTGCCGTGCTTGGCCACGGCCGCACCGCAGGCGGCGGCCACGAAGGCCACCGCGGTGGAGATGTTGAAGCTGTCGGCGCCGTCGCCACCGGTGCCGCAGGTGTCCACCAGCGCCAGGGCCGGCCGCGGCAGCTGCAGGGCGCAGGCCTCCAGCAGCACCTCAGCCATCGCCGCCAGTTCCTCCGCCTCCACCCCCTTGGCCCGCAGKGSKGCCAGCAGGGCGCCGGTGAGCACCGCTGGTATCTGCTCATCCAGCCAGCCGCGCATCAGGGCCGTGGCCTGATGCGCCGACAGGGCCTCGCCGGCCAGCAGCTGCTCCAGCAAAGCGCTCCAGGCGGCCGGGCTGCCCGACGCAGCGGAACCGGAAGACGGACTGGCAGGAGGGGGAGTGGCGGCCATGGCTGGGCAGAAATCGGCAAGAAAAAGCCCGGGTGCAGAGCACTCCGGGCCGGGTGATGGGGACCCACCCACTATCACCCGAAGCGGGGCTCTCCGGGACACACCCATGCCGCAACATGCTCAGCCCAGGACCAGCTGACAGCCGAGCAGGCCCTCGGGCCGAGCCGTGAGCACCTGGGCACCAGGGGCCTCAGCTCTCCTGGGCGGAGGTGTCAAAGCCCGATCCCACGGCCTCGCCGCCGCTGGGCGATGGCCGGAAGCCGGCGGCCCAGATGGCGCGGGTGCGATCGTGCAGGGCGGCACGGCTGAGCGTCCAGAAGCGCAGCACCTTGGCCAGGTCGTCCTGGATGTCCTGGGCACCCGGAAACCCTTCGTAACGCATCAGCAACCGGGCCGCATCCACCAGATCCGCATCGGTTGGTTCGGCGGCCGCCAGCAGCCGATCCACCACCACCCGATCGAGGGCATGGAGGGGATGGCTCTGGGGCTGGGGCGCATCGGCAG
>NZ_JADEWP010000206.1:0-3981 GCF_015207535.1 Cyanobium sp. LEGE 06143
GGGATGGATCCCCATAGCCGCAGCCGCTGAACACCCCCTTCAGTGGCGTTGGTGCCGTGGGCTCAGCCTCCAGGGCCACATCCGCCCAGAGCTCCGCCCGCCAGCCCGCCCCGTTCAGCTCCGCCAGCAGCGGCCGGTTCACCTCGCCGTGGTGACCCACCGTGCTGGCGTAGGCCGGATCCACGATCACCAGCAGGCCGTGTGAGCTCACCGCTGGCTCAGCAGCACGATGAGCTGGGCATCGGGCTGCCGACATCAGATGTGCGGATCGTACGGCGAGGCCTTGGCTGGTTGCTGCACAATGCCGCCAGATGGCCTCGCCTGCCGCCCCCATGGCCGATCTGCTGGAGCTGGGCCGCCGAGGTCGCGCTGAGGAGCTGAGCCAGCAGGCCCAGGCACGGCGTTCCGCTGCCGGCTGGAATGCCACGGCCGCGCTGGAGCTCGCCTGCGCCTGGCTGCTCGCTGGTGATCTCCGCCAGGCCGATCACACCCTGTTGGAGGCCGACCGGCTCGATCCCGCTCTCGCCCTGGTGCCCGATGTGTGGGGGCTCTGGCCGGCGCCGGAGGCCAGCGCCGAGGCCACTGCCAGCCCCCGCGGCCAGCAGGCCCAGGCTCTGGCGGCGCGGTTCCGTGCCTGGCGCCATCCTGATCCCCAGGACCTTTGGCAGCAGCTGTTGCCCCAGATCCAGGCCGACTGGCGCCGAGCCCTGGAGCCGGAGCTCGGCGATCCGCTGCTGATCCTTGGCCGGGCCAGCGCGCTGCCGGGGGCGGCGCCCCTGGACCCGCCGTTCGAGCCTGCGCTGGCCCGGCTGGTGGCCGATGCCGAAATCGCCGCCGAACCCGCCGCCAGCTGTCGCTACTGGCAGCGGCTTGCCTCCTGTCGCCCCCAGTGGGATCTGGCCAGGATCCGCGCCGCCGATCTCTGCCTCGCCCGCGGCGAGCTGGAGGCCAGTGGCCGCTGGCTGGCCGATCCGCCCGCGCAGGCCCTGGCCAACCCCTGGTTCCATGACGTGAGCGCCCGCCACGCCCTCGAACGCGGCGCCGTGGAGCAGGCGCTGGAGGCCTGGGCCGAGGCCATCCGCACCGCCGGGGCCGGTGGTGGGTCCCCGGTGGCGATCTTTGAGCAACGCTGCCGCGAGGCCCGCCGCGGGCCGGGTGTGTTGCAGGTGCGCAGCCTGGCCCAGGGCGGTGACGCTGCGGCTGCCTCGGCTCTGCTGGAGCGCCTGCTGGCCGATGACCCCCAGTGGCAGCCCCTGCGCAGCCTGCGTGAGCGGCTGGGGGCCAGCCGGGAGCCGGGCCCGGCGCAGCCCTCGGATGGCTCCGGTGCGGAGTCCTTCAGCCTGCTGCTGGATCGCGCCGCCGCCTGTCTGCAGGGCCTCGGCCATCCCGTGCCCCAGCCAGTCACAGCCAGCCCCGCTGAAGGAGGCGATCCGCTGGCGGAGCTGGAGGCCTGCAGCCAACGCCTCAGCGACTATGAGGCCCGCTTCGCTCTGGCCTGAAGAGGCTTCAGGCCTGCTGTTCCAGCCGCTCCAGCAGGGCCTGGATCAGGGTTTCGGCCCGGGCCATCTGCTGCCGATGCCGCCCCAGTTGCTGCTCCTGGGCCTGGTGCGCCAGGAAATAGGTTTCCAGCTCCTCCTGCACCTGCTGCAGCATCAGCAGGTTGAGTTCGGCGTCGTCCCGCGCCTCCTCCAGCTGCAGCCGCAGGCCGGCGACCTCAGCCTCCAGCTGTTTCGGGTCGCTGGCCGTGCTGACACCCGTGCTGGTGTTGGACTCGCTCATCAGCGATACCTTAAGCAAGGTTTGCCGATCAACAACCGTGACGGTGATCCCAGCGTCCCTGCCGGCCCAGGCTCTGCATGTGGACTGGCAGACCTTCACCAGCTTCCCGGCCTTCCAGGAGCATCTCCAGCGCACTACGGCGCTCTGGCGCTCCCAGGTGCGCGACGCCCTGCGTCTGATGGCCCTCAACGGCATCCTCGATCCCCTCAGCGGTGCCGTGGTGCCGGCCGCCGCCCTGCGGCTGAACGGCCCTAACTACCGCGAAACCCTGGAGCACAACGGCTGCCTCTCGCGGCATCGCGCCGTGCTGCTGGTGCTGCAGCAGCTGATCGCCGGCGGCACCCTGCCGCCCATCCAGGAGCTGGAGCTCTACTGCCCTGAGGCCGTCACCCCCTTTGCCGAGCTGCTGCGCCGCCTCTTTCCCCGCGCCCTTCTGAGTGAATACCTGCCCGATCCCGCCGATCGCCGTCGCCGCAGCCTTCCCCATCAAGACCTCTGTGCCCTCTCCCTGCCTGACGCCTGCATGGATCTGGTGCTGTGCAACGAGGTGTTCGAGCACCTCTACGACCTGCCCGCCGCCCTGGCGGAGATGGTGCGCATCCTGCGTCCCGGCGGCCAGCTGCTGACCACTTTCCCATTCGCCTACAACCGCATCGACACGATCGTGAAGGCGCGCCATCGCCCCGGGGCCTCCCCCGGCGTGGCGGCCGAGGCGGAGCTGCTCAGCGAGCCCGAGTTCCACGGCAACCCCGTGGATCCTGACCAGGGCAGCCTCGTGTATCAGATCCCCGGCTGGGACCTGCTCGACCAAGCCCGTGCCTGCGGCTTCCTTGAGCCCACCATCCACTGGATCGCCGCGCCCAGTTACGGCGTGCTGGGCCAGGAGATTCCCGCCGTGATGGTGCTGGTGGCCCGGCGCTGAGCGGTGCTCGCGGCAGTGGGGGCCATTCAGCTGCAGGGCATCAGCGAAGTCCGTGCCTTCACGGTGCACCTCCAGAGCGTGCCTCACCAGACAGCGCCGGATCCATCGCTGGTGATCAGGATTTTCATGCGAACACCTCCCCGGCGTGCTGATTAGCCTTGTCGTAATGCTTTTGATCCAACCGAGGCTGCGCCTGTGAGCACCTACACCGCTGTTGTGAAGCAGGACGGCGACTGGTGGATAGGCTGGGTGGAAGAGGTGCCTGGTGTGAATGCCCAGGAGTCCACCCGCGAAGGGCTGCTGGCCTCGCTGAAGGTGGTGCTGCAGGAAGCTCTGGAGATGAACCGCGCTGAAGCCCGCGCTGCCGCCGGCAGCTGCTACGAGGAGCTGGCGCTGGCCTTGTGAAGCGCCGGGACCTATTGCGCGAGGGCGGCAACCACTCCTGGTGGCACCAACCCGAGCTCAACAGGCGCAGTGCCATACCCCGGCACAACGAAATCAAAGAGCATTTAGTGCGAAAGATCTGCACTGACCTGGGCATTCCACGCCCCTGAGCAGGATTTTCATGGCCAACTCAGCCGACAGTGCTTGTGACCAGCGTCCTGTGCATTGGGGTGAAGATCCGCGCTGTGATCAAGGCCTTGGAGCAGGCAGTACAACTATCCACGCCGGCCCACACGGCACCCTCAAAAGCATTGCCCGACAATCCGGAGTGCCCCTGCCATGAGCCAAGCCTTTGCCGTTGTGATCGAAGAAACCGATCACAACTTCTCTGCCTATGTGCCCGATTTGCCCGGCTGTGTGGTCACAGGTTCCACGCCTGATGACGTGCTCGCTGAGATCCGTGACGCCATTGCCTTTCACCTCGAAGGCCTTGTCGCCGATGCCCAGCTCCAGCCGCCTGTGCGCTCCAGCGTGGCCACCGTGCTGGTGTAGCGAAACTCCTTGAAGTAGAGCCCCCAAAGCGGTCATCAGGCGGTAGAGGCTGGCAATCGTGCAGCGCTGTGGGGCGTTCTCCAGCGACGACACTGTTTGCTGCTGCAAGTCGCCAAGCTGTGACGGAAGGCGGGCCCCATGGGACAAGACTCATCCCCTGCAAGGAATAGATCCAACTTGTCCCCTATAGGACTTCAAATCCAGTTAAGGAGGCTCTGGAAAACCCGAGCCATCCGCGCGAAAATATCCCTGTAATCGCAGGCGCGGACTGGGTTCATGGGCAGCAAGCAGCTCGGATTCGGTGATTACGAGCAGACCACGGCCAAGAAGCGCACGAGGCGCGA
>NZ_JADEWP010000030.1:0-17486 GCF_015207535.1 Cyanobium sp. LEGE 06143
GTGGGGAAGGGAGCCATGGGAGGGAGGGGAAGATCAAAAGCAATGCCGATGCCAACGCCGATCAAATCCGTCCACGAACTCGCCGCACCGGTCCACGGGGGATGGTGCTGCAGCAGGCCGGCCGGACTGCCACAGGAGCATGAGCCCGCGAGGCCGATGACCAAGCGGATTGAAGTTGACAAACCAACAGCGACTCGGGCAGCCGGTGTAGAGGCGCCCAAGGCAGGGAGGTTGAAAAGTTGTGGAGTCAGCGTCTGAAAATCTGAAGCCCGTGGGCTCCATAAAACGAAGCAATCAGAAGCTGTCTACACGTGCAATCCGAAAAACGGAGGCAAGAAATCGAACGAGCCGATCTCTGCACCCGTCCATTAAGCCACTGGATGATGTTCGCTCCTGTAGCTCGTGTTACCAACCGAACCTTCGGCCAGGATTCGACAACATGGCTGGAGCCGCTTTGCTCAGGTCTTGCGGCCGATCTCTCCCCACACCCGCACAGCGCCGGATCTGAGCATCTGCCACACCTGGGTCATGGCCTCAAAATCCTGCCCCAGGGCGGAGCGGCGCTGGGGAGGGCGCTCACTCGCCCCACGCACCAAGGCAGCCGGCTGCGGAACCCGGACAGCCCCCCTGGCCTGGACGCGATTGGAGCGTGGAATGGCACGGGGGACAGCACCGGGGGCCATGACATTCAGCGCACAGAATCCCACTGCACCAGAGGCGGGCGCGTCATCCTGTGTCAGCCACTACCGAAAGCCAGTCTCACGCCCCGTGGCGTGCTGCCGCTGGAGAGATCAGAACGGAATCGGCATCTCGGCGTCCGCCGGCAGCGGAGCGCAGGCCTCCACCCGCTCGGCCACCATCGCCCCCACCACCACGATGGAGGGGGAGCTGAACCCCTCAGCCGCCACCTGATCCGCCAGGCCACCCAGAGTCGCCACCAGGCTGCGCTGTCCCCGCACCGTGCCCTGCTGAATCACGGCGGCCGGAGTGGACGGATCCAGCCCGCCTGCCATCAGCTCCTGGCAGATCCTGGCCAGGTTGTGGAGGCCCATGTAGATCACCAGGCCGTCACTGCTGCGGGCCAGCCCCTGCCAGTCCACGCCCGGTCGGGCCTTGTCGATCTCCTCGTGCCCGGTCACGAAGGTGACGCTGGAGCCGGCGCTGCGGTGGGTCACGGGAATGCCGGCATAGGCCGGGGCCGCAATGCCGGAGGTCACGCCAGGCACCACCTGCACGGGAATGCCATGGCTCACCAGGTGGGCGGCCTCTTCCCCACCGCGGCCGAACAGGAAGGGATCGCCGCCCTTCAGCCGCACGATTGTCTGGTGGCGGGCGGCCAGCTCCACCAGCACGGCGTTGGTGCTGGGCTGGGGCACCGAGTGATGACCGCGCCGCTTGCCCACGAAGTGCCGCTCGCAACCCACGGGCACCAGGTCCAACAGGGCCTTCGGCACCAGAGAGTCGTACACCAGGGCACCGCAGTGGCGCAGCAACCGGTGGGCCTTGAGGGTGAGCAGCTCTGGATCCCCGGGGCCAGCTCCCACCAGATACACCGTGCCGAGCGGCGGAACAGCGCTCATGGCAGGGCCACGAGCAGATCCAGTAAGCCGTCGCGCAGGCGGGGGCGTTGCAGCAGCGGTGGTCCGCTCCAGGGCGAGAGGGCATCCGTCAACCGGTTCGCCGCCAGCACCAGCGGCAGCACCGGCGACCTGGATTGCGATCCCGCACTCTGGGCCCAACCGTTCGGCCGCGCCCCCTCTGGAGGTGGGCAGCTCAGGGCAGCCAACACCTGCACCAGCTCATCAGCAACCGTCGCAGTGTATGGAGTGGCGTAGCAGCGGGCTTGGCAGAAGCGTTCCAGGTGGGTCAGGTAGCGGCTCGCCAGGCCCTCCTGCAGGGGATGGTGGAGCAGCAGAGGGGTCGTGGCCGTGCCCTCTGCCGCCGCCCACGCCCTGGCCAGGGCCAGCAGCTCCAGGCGCAGGGCCCGTTGCCACAGGGGCCACGCGCCCAGAAAGGGCAGCCGCAGCACCGGGCCGCTGCCGCGCCAGGCGGCACTGAGGGCCGGCACATCCCCCCGCACATGGCCCCCCGGCAGGAGCAGCAGGGGCATCAGGGTGATCGCCCCCCCTGCCGCCGCCTGCCGCAGCGGTCCCACGGCCGGCCCCGCCGTGCCGGTGAGGCTCTGCAGCACCACCGGGGCTCGGCGCCGTCGCTCCACATCAGCCCGCAGCGCGTCCAGCTCCGCAGGGATCACGCCGCCGCCGCGGCCATGCACCACGAGCACGAGAGGGTTGGCCGGCAGGGCCGAGAGTCGCCGCTGCCGCCGCCGCTGCACGGCAGGATCCAGCCGCTCGGGCTCGACGCCGGCCAGGGCGAGACGGGGCTGGGGCAGCCGTGCCAGCAGATCCAGGGCGGTGGCCGCCAGGGAAGGATCGAGATCCGTGAGCAGTCGCCGCAAGAGGCGGCGCAGGGGCGGCAGCGGCCAGATCGGCAGACCCACCGCCAGCCCCTCAAGGGCAGCGCGACGGCAGGGCCCCGGCTGGGGTGAGGCCAACCAGCCCGCCAGCAGGGCGAAGTCGGCGGGGTCCCGCTGGTGGCCCACCAGGGGCAACAGCCACTGGGCCCGCTCCGCGGCCCAGGGCTCAGCCAGAGCGGCGCGCAGGTGGGCCGCCAGAGACGGGTGCCGCTGCTGGCCGATCACCTGCAGCAGGGCAGGATCGGCCCCGGCGTTGTGCAGCCACCACACCAGCAGCCGCTGGGCCGCCGCAGCGTCAAAGCGGCTGGCCAGGGCGGCGATCAGATCGGCGTCTGGCCGGAGCTCACCGGCTTCGATCGCCAGCAACCAGGGCTCCAGCGGCAGCGCGGCACTGCGGCGCAGACGCTGCAGCCAGAGCCAGCGCCCGGAATCTGTGGTGGGAGGCAGGTTCCGGGGCAGCAGAGGGGAGTCAGGGGGCCCTGCCACAACGCCCTCCAGCCGACTGGGCCTCAAGAATGGCACCGGCGACGGGACAGGTGAGGACTGTTCTGTAGCCACCGATACGTTTGATGTGGGACAAGAGCTGCCGTCAGGCACCGGCTGTATCACTGAACAAGGCAGAAAGGCAAAAGACCATGGGCCGGAGTGCAATCGGCAGGTGCGTGACCCAGGAGCGAATTGACGGCGCCCGGCTGGCCGCCGTGAAGGAACAGCAGTTGCTGGTGAACCTGGCCCAGCAGTTGGCCCAGGCCCAGTTCCGCCAGGGGGATCAACTGCGCAGCCGTCGTCTCTGGAAAGAAGCGGCACTGCTGGGGCTCGACCCTGAGCGGCTCACCCACCTGCTCTACGCGGGTGTCGAGAGCGGCGATCGACAGGCCCTGGTGCAGCTCGACCAGAGCTGGTGTGGCAGCCAGGACAGCCGATCCGGGGGCGGATCGGTGCACTCCTGGCTGCGGAACAGGGTGTTCGGGCAGCGGCCCTCAGGCAGCCGCAGCCTTGCGCCGCGCACCGAAGCGGTCCACCAGCAGCTGCTCCATCACGTCCGGTAGGTCGCTGAGAGGCACTCCTTTGTCATGCAGCTCAGCCAGCCTCGGGTCGGCGTCCATGGAGCCGCCGAGGAAGATCTTCACGGCTTCCACCATCTCGCCGTCCTTGCGGGTCTTGGCTCCCATCAGGCCGATCTGACCCATGTAGGGCTGGCCGCAGGCGTTGGGACAACCGGTCCAGTGGGTGCGCACCCCATGGGGCAGCTCCACCCGCCGCTCCAGCTCCTCCACCAGCTCCTGGGCCGTGCTCTTGGTGGGGATCAGGGCAAAACTGCAGTAGGCGTTGCCGGTGCAGCTCACAGCCTCAGCCTGCAGGTGGCCGGGATCGGGGCGGAAGCGCTGCAGCAGCGGCTCGGCCAGCAGCGCCTCCTGGCTGGCTTCCGGCACGTTGACGATCAGGGCGTTCTGGGCCTCGGTGAGCCGCAGTTCACCGCTGCCGTACTGCCGGGCCAGACCGGCCAGGGCCAGCATCCCTTCGGCATCGAGACGGCCCATCGGCACGTGCAGGCCCATCCAGCCGAGCCCCTCCTGGGCCTGGGCATTCCAGCCGAGGCCATCCCGGGGGGCCCGTGTCACCAGGTGCGTGCCGTCGTGGGGCTGGAGCGAGGCCATCGCCTCGCCGCCGGCCAACGCCCCATAGGCTGCCTTGATCGTGTCCCTGTAGGTCTCAAGCCCCAGCTCATCGATCAGATACATCAGCCGGCTCTTGTTGCGCAGCTTGCGATTGCCGTTCTGCTCGAAGTGCAACAGCACCGTGAGGGCAAAATCAGGCAGCTGATCAGCCCGCAGCCACAGGCCGAGCGGGATGGCGAGTTCGTTGCGCTGGGCTGAGAAGAAGCCGCCCACCATCACGGTGAAGCCGAGCTCGCCGGCGTGATGGGCGGGCAGGAAGGCGAGGTCGTTGTGGAGCAGGAAGCTGTCAGGGGCCCCGCCGACGGCCACGTTGAACTTGCGCGGCAGGTTGCGGGGGCCATCCGGCTGGAACAGCCGCGCCTGAATCGCCTGCACGAGGGGGCGCGTGTCGACGATCTCCTCGGGATCGATGCCGGCCAGGGGGTTGCCGGTGATGTTGCGCGGGTTGTCGTGTCCCGACTGGCGACTGGTCAGGCCCACCCGCTCCATGGCCTCCAACAGCGGCGCCATGTCCTCGAACAGCAGGCCCCGCAGCTGCAGGTTCTGGCGGGTGGTGATGTCGGCGCTGCCGTGCTCGCCGCAGCGATCCACCGCCTCGGCGAGCAGCTCCAGCTGCTCAGCGCTGACCACGCCGTTCGGGAGTCGCAGCCGCAGCATGAAACGGCCGGGGGTGACGGGCCGGAAGAAGATGCCCATCCACTTCAGCCGGATGGTGAGGGTGGCCTCGTCGAGGCTGTCCCAACCCGCGGCGGCCAGCTCGGCCAGCTGGGGTTGCAGATCGAGGCCGCAGAGATCGGCCTTGGCCTGCTCCACCTTGGTGAGGCCGGAGCTGGGGGCAGGCGCAGCGGGGGTGCTGGAAGAGCTCATGGAAGAGGTATACGGCGCGCCAGTGCACGCCCAGACAACGCGGCCGTGAACGGGACCCCATGGCACCACCAAGCGCAGCCCCAGGGATCGGGAGGGGATGCAGCCGGTGAACGCCAATGAGGGATGCGTTGTCCGGAATGGGAGGGCAGCGCCATGGCGCTGCCCTCCCATTCGAGATGAGCTGGGATCTGCAATCACAGACCTTCACTGATCCTGCAGGCGCGGGGCAGGACCGGGTGTCGTGGTCGTTACGGATCTGTTATCCCTGACCTGGCTGGCCTCAGCGCTCCCCCAGGGCACTCCAGAGGGTGGCGGGATGGGCCACCACCGAGGCGGCTCGCCCGGCGGAGGCGGCAGGCGCCGCGTCGCGTGGCAGACCGGCCAGCAGTTGAACCCCCAGGGACCCCACCACAAACATGCCGACGAAGGCGAGGGCGACGCCGAGGGGGGAGCTGGCGCTACGGGTGGTCTGCAGCGGAGTGGCCATGGCG
Source organism: Cyanobium sp. LEGE 06143 (assembly GCF_015207535.1). Classification (NCBI taxonomy): domain Bacteria; kingdom Bacillati; phylum Cyanobacteriota; class Cyanophyceae; order Synechococcales; family Prochlorococcaceae; genus Cyanobium; species Cyanobium sp. LEGE 06143. Next base: position 5,514 of record NZ_JADEWP010000030.1, read on the forward strand.
GAGCTGCCGAAGAACAAACTCCAGTATCGAAGCTGGATGAGGGGATTCAGAAGCCGGCGCCGGTTGGGGGGGCAGGGCTCCAGGCCCCCACCAGAGCTGATCCGGGCGCCTCAACGACGCTGTTGGGCCGCAGCTCAAGGCTCACCAGACCATGCAGGCATCMGAGCAGAAGCCCGCAGCAGGCAGCAAATCGCATCGGCGCACCCAGGTCTCAGGGTCGACTGTCTCCAGCCAGGGGGCCATCGGGATGCAGCGGTTGGTACCGAACCGAAGCCGCCTGGCCCCGGTGCCAATCTTCAGGATGTCTTCCGTGTCGGTTGATACTTCTTTCCCGTTCTGGCCTTTGTTCGGTGGGGCACACGCTGGACGATCACTGGTGACAGCATGGAGTTCTCGACCATGCAGCCCGTGCGGCCCACGCTGTCCCCTCCCCTCAGCCCTTGATGGCGCTCCCTTCCGGCATCCTGCCCAACGCCTCGCCTGAGACCGGACTGAACGGCCATGCCCCTGCTGTGGAGCTTCTGTCTGGCCGTGAGCGTTTCAAGCACTATCTGCAGAAGGTGGGCAGTGGCGAGCACACCAGCCGGGGGCTGAGCCGGGAGGAGGCCGGCCACGCGCTGGAACTGATGCTGCTGGAAGAGGCCACGCCGGCCCAGATCGGCGCCTTTCTGATCGCCCATCGGATCCGTCGGCCCGAGCCCCAGGAACTGGCAGGAATGCTGGATGTCTACCGGCGCCTGGGGCCGAGCCTGCACAGTGCCGAGCCTGCCCTGTGCTTCAGCATGCCTTTTGACGGCCGCACCCGCACGGCCCCCATTTACCCGCTCACCGCCCTGGCCCTGAGTGCGGCTGGGCTGCCCGTGGTACTGCAAGGGGGGGGCCGCATGCCAGTGAAATATGGCGTGCCGGCCATCGAGCTGTTCGCCGCCCTGGGGCTGGAGCTGCAGGGGCTGGACCTGACCACGGTGCAGGCAGCGCTGACGCAGCACCGCCTGGCCCTGGTGCACCAACCGGACCACTTCCCGCTGGCGGAGAGCCTCACGCCGATCCGCGACGACCTGGGCAAGCGTCCCCCCGTGGCCAGCCTCGAATTGCTCTGGACAGCCCATCAGGGCCCCCACCTGCTGGTGAGCGGCTTCGTGCATCCCCCCACCGAAAGCCGGGCCTGGAAGGCCCTGGAACTGGCCGGCGAGGCGATGGCCATCACGGTGAAAGGCCTCGAGGGCAGCACCGACCTGCCGATCAGCCGCGCCTGCATCACGGCCCGGGCCCAGGGTGGTGATGGGGAGCGCCTGATCCTTCACCCGCGCGACCACGGCTGTTACGACAACGATGCCCTCTGGCAGGATCTCGAGAGCTGGCGCGAGCAGGCCCTGGCCGCCCTCGGTGGCCAGGGGCCCCTGGCCACGGCCGTGATCTGGAATGCCGGGGCCTATCTCTGGTATGGCGGTGTCTGCCAGGATCTGGCTGCAGGCGTGGCCCGCGCCACAGACCTGGTCCAGAGCGGAGCGCTGCTGGATCAGCTGCGTGCCCTGATCCAGTGGAGACACGATGCTTCCTGAAGGCTCCCATCCTTGCTCCCACTGCTTCGGCTTCGAGCGCGACTTCGTCGGGAACTGGCGCTGCATTCCCCTCTGCCTGCGCCGCAAGCTTGATCTCTGCGGTGTGAAACTGCGGCTCAACCACTGGCTGGCCCTCACGGAAAGCCAGCGGGATCAGCTCGTGCTCTGGCCTGACGGCCCCGACGACCTGGCGGCCATGGCGGCCGAGCTGCGCCAGAGCACGGCGGCCATGGCGGACGGCGGGGTCACCTCCCTGCCCATCCCCAGCGAAGCCCCCTGGCAACACCCTGGAGCGCCCCCCGCTGAGGTGAGCAGCTCAGCCGCAGAGCTGGGCTATGGGCTGGGGCCTGACCAGTKGAATGGTCTCTCGGAGCTGGAGCGGTTTGCTCTCTGCAAGCTGGCCCGCCCCGGCCACGACCATCACAACCTGCCAGCGGCGCTGGTGGAGCTGTTTGCCCCGACCGGGGCCGCCTCCTGAACCCTGGCGACGGCCACGGCGGCGGCCTTGAGTTCGGGCTGCCTGGAGATCGGGCAGGCCTGCTCGTGCAGCAGGGCGTTGGCCTCACAGGCCTGCTCCTGCATGAAGCCCCAGTGCATCGGCAGAAACACGGTGCMCGGTCGGATGCGCTCGGTCACCGTCGCCCGGGCCGTGATCGTGCCACGCAGGGAGCAGATCTCGGCCATGGCGCCATCCTCCAGGCCGAGGGGGCCGGCATCCTCGGGGTGAATCTCGAGTAGGGGCTCAGGATGCAGGGCGTTGAGGCGAGGCACCTTGGCGGTGCGCGTCATGGTGTGCCACTGGCCCAGGTAACGGCCCACCGTGAGCACCAGGGGATACCCGTCGCTGGGAGGCTCCGCCAGGCCCATGGGCTGCTCGGCGATGAAGCGGGCCCGACCACTGGCGGTGGGGAAGTGGTGGTCGGTGTACAGGCGCCGGGGCTCTTGGCTGGGAGCTGAGCCGCAGGGGAAGGGCCACTGCTGGGGGCCCTCGCTGGCCAGCAGGGCGTGGCTGAGGCCGGAGTGATCGCAGAGCCGACCGGCGGTGAGGGCCGCCAGCTCAGCGTAGACCTCCGCCGCGGAGCCGTAGCTGAAGGCCTCAACGAAGCCCAGCCTGCGGCCCACCTCCGCGAACACCTGCCAATCGGGGCGGGCCTCGCCGGGGGGCGGCCGAAAGGCCGGACACAGGGTGACCCGCCGCTCTGAATTCACCATCACCCCGGGCTTTTCACTCCACTGGGCCGCAGGCAGCAGCAGGTGGGCGTACTGGGCGGTCTCGGTGTCGGCATAGGCATCGCTGAGCACCACCAACGGGCAGCGGCTCACGGCGGCCTTGACCCGCTCCAGGTTCGGCATGCTCACCAGGGGATTGGTGGCCGCCACCCACCAGAGATCAAGGGCACCAGACTCCATTGCCTCCACCTGCCGCCAGGCATCGAGGCCAGGCGCGGGATCGATCGCGCCGGCCCCGAACCGCCAGGCCGCCTCCACCACGGCCCGGTGGGAGGGATCCACCACCGTGCGATAGCCCGGCAGCMGGTGGGCCAGCCCACCGGCTTCGCGGCCGCCCATGGCATTGGGCTGGCCGGTGAGGGAGAAGGGCCCCGCTCCCACCTTGCCGATCTGGCCGGTGAGCAGGTGCAGGTTGATCAGGCCCGCCACCTTGGCGGTGCCCTCCACACTCTGGTTGAGGCCCATCGACCAGAGGCTGAGCACGCTGGGGGCCTGGCCCCAGAGCTGGGCCAGCTGCCGCAGGGCCGCCTCAGGGATGCCGCACAGCCGGCTGACCCGCTCGGGGGTCCAGGCCTGCAGGAGTTCGGCATAGGCGGCGAAACCTTCGGTGGCCTCCTCGATGAACTCCACGTCGATCGTGAGCGCCTGCACCATCAGATGGGCCAGGCCGTGCATCAGCACCAGGTCGGTGCCGGGGCGAATCGCCAGGTGCAGGTCGGCCGCGTCGCTGGTGGCCGTCTGCCTGGGATCCACCACCACGATGGTGACGCTGCCGGGCTGGCGCCGTTTGCGCTTCAGCAGCCGCTGAAACAGCACCGGATGGCACTCCGCCGTGTTGGTGCCGATCAGGAAGGCCACGGCGCAGTGGTCGAGATCCTCGTAGCAGCAGGGGGGGCCATCGGAGCCGAGGCTGCGGGCATAGCCCGCCACGGCCGAACTCATGCACAGGCGCGAGTTGGCATCGAAGTTGTTGGTGCCGATCGCCCCCTTGAGCAACTTCTGGGCGACGTAGTAGTCCTCGATGTGAAACTGGCCGGAGCCATACATGGCGATCGCACCGGGGCCCTTGCTGGCCAGGGAGCTGCGGATCCTGGCCACGATGTGATCGATGGCCTGATCCCAGCTAATCGGCTGGAAGGGCTCGTCCAGGCTGGCGCGAGCCAGCGGCTGGCTGAGCCGTCCGTGGCGCAGGGTGTCGCACACCGTGGCCCCCTTGATGCACACCTGCCCAAGGCTGGAGGGATGGCGCCGATCCCCCCGGGTGCCCCAGAGGGGAAGGCCGTCGGCGTCGCGCCGGGTGGGCTGATTTTTGGCAGCAGGGGGAAGCAACTCCAGGCCGCAGCCCMCGCCGCAGTAGGGGCACTGGGAGCGCACCGAGCCTGGTGGGGAAGCAGCCATGGAGCTCAGAGAACAGGCGGACAAAAAAGGGGCCGACCCAGGGCCTGCCCCTCAGCAGCGATGCGGTTGAAGACCCGGATCAGACCACCGGCGGGGAAGCCACAGCCGTTTCTCCTTCGTGGAGCTCATCGAAGGATCCCTTGGGCTCCTTCAGCACGAAGTAGCAGAGGAAACCAACGATCAGACCAGCCACACCCAGAACCTGGAAGAAGGCACTGTTGGAGGCAGCCACCACGGCGGGGGTGGGTTCGGCATCGGCGGCACCGGACAACCACAGCGGCAGCAGGCTGTAGATGGTGAGGTAGGCCACGGCACCCACGTTGCCGTAGGCGCCCACCATGCCGGCAATCTGGCCTGTGACCCGACGCTTCACCAACGGCACCATGGCGAAGGTGGATCCTTCCCCTGCCTGCACAAAGAAGGAACACAGCATGGTGATCAGCAGGGCCAGCAGGATGCCGGCGGAACCAACGAACGTTCCGGGCTTGATCATGCTCATCAGCAGATAGCCGAAACCAAGACCAACCGTGAGGAAGCCCATCGTCGACTTGCGCGACCCGAGCTTGTCCGAGAGCAGGCCGCCGCCGGGACGTGCCACCAGGTTCACAAACGCGAAGGCCGAGGCCAGGATTCCCGCTGTGGCCTTGGGCAGGTCAAAGGTGGTTTCGAAGAAGGTGGGGAGCATGGAGACCACGGCCAGCTCCGAGCCGAAGTTCACGATGTAGGTGAGCTCGAGAATGGCCACCTGCTTGAACTCATAGCGATCCTCCTTGGGATACACCTTGGTCCCGGCGATCAACTCCTTGTTGGTGCGGATGATGCCCCAGGTCTGGAACCCGAAGAACAGCAGCACCAGCACGATGGCGATGGCAAAGCCGGTGTCATCGAGAAACTTCACCTTCTGAAGGCGCCAGGCCAGCACGGCCAGGATCACGCCGAAGGGCACGTTCATGCCGATCAGGCCCCAGAAGTCCCGCATGGAGGTCACCTCCAGGCCAGCGGTCCTGGCGGGGCGCTGGTAGGTGCGGCCAGGCGGGGTGTCTTCAACGTTGAGGTAGTAGAAGACGCCGTAGATGGCAGCGATGATGCCGGAGAGGGCAATGGCGCCGCGCCAGTTGAGCACCACGCCATCGACCGCGAAACCACCTCCGAAGGAAAGCCAGCCGGCCAGGGTGACCATGGTGAGGGCCGAGAAAGCGGAACCGAAGTTGCCCCAGCCGCCGTAGATGCCTTCAGCCAGGCCGATCTCCTTGGGCGGGAACCATTCAGCCACCATGCGAATACCGATCACAAAGCCGGCGCCCACGATCGAAAGCAGCAGGCGGGCCACCACCAGCTGGTTGAAATCCTGAGCGAAGGCGAACAACAGGCAGGGGAAAGCCGAAAAAACCAGCAGCGCCGAGTAGGTGAGGCGGGGCCCGTACTTGTCGAGCAGCATTCCAATCAGGATGCGGGCCGGCACGGTGAGGGCCACGTTGCAGATTGCAACGGTGCGAATCTGGGGCACCGTGAGGCCCAGATCAGCCTTGACGGTGGTCGCCAGCGGCGCCAGGTTGAACCAGACAACAAACGTAAGAAAAAACGCAAACCAGGTGAGATGCAGCGTCTTGTATCTCCCCTGGAGAGACCAGAGTTCACCGAGCATGTCGAGGTGGAATTATGATCGAAGCTTCCGAACGCTGAGCCAGACCTGATGGGCGGCGCTTCATGCAAGCCGCGCGGCAACTACACCAGAGCGCCTGATTCTTTTCTGTGGTTGACGCTACCGAGATCAGCCGATGCTGTTCCACGCCATTGGAACTGATCCCGCCCCAGGCCCCCCTGCGCTGCTGCCTGCTGAGTGGCGGCAGCAGCCGGCGCATGGGCCGGGACAAGGCCCTGCTGGACCATCCCGCCGGGGGGAGTTGGCTCAGCCACACCCTGGGGCTGCTGGCTGAGCTGGAGGCCCCGATCAGCCTCTGCAGCAATCACCCGAGCCATCGCCAGCTGGCAGAGCAGCTGCGCGGGTCCAGCCGGCTGGGCCAGGGCCTGCCCCTGGCGGCCTCCCTGCAGCTGATCGAGGAACCCATCCCCCCCCAGGGCCCCTTGCAGGCCCTGGGCCATCTGATGCACTGTCACCCCGGCGAGCGCCTTTTGCTCTGCCCGGTGGACATGCCCTGGCTGGATCGGCCCAGCCTCGACCAGCTGCAGCGCAGCGCCGAGGAACGGCCCCGGCAACTATGTGTGGCCTGCGATGGAGCGCGCCTGCACCCCCTGCTGGGGATCTACCCCGCCAGTGAGGCCCTGCGCCGCGATCTGCACAGCTGGCTGGCCCAGGGGCACCGCAGCATGCACAGCTGGCTGGCCCGCCACACCATCCACCCCGTGCTGCTGCCCGCCAGCGCCCTGCACAACTGCAACCGCCCCGAAGACTGGCCGGGGCCCCGGCCCGCCGGGCTCGTCAGTCCGGCGCCCCGGGCGACAGGCTGACGGCATCGTTCTCTGTGCGCTAAGCCGCCGTGGTTGCTGCCGTTCTCGACCAGCTGGGCCGGCGCCCCGGCGTGCTGCGCCTCTCCCTGACGGCCCGGTGCAATCTGGCCTGCCCCTACTGCTGCCCCGATGACCACGACCCACCGGAGCTGCTGAGCCCTGGCGAGCGGCGCACGCTGATCGCCGTGGCCGCCGGCCTGGGCTTCTCGAGCCTGCGGCTCACCGGCGGCGAACCGCTGCTGCACCAGGGGCTGGAGGCCCTGATCGAGGCGGTGCAGGACCTGCGTCAACCTGCCGGCCTGCGCGAGGTCGCCCTCACCACCAACGGGGTGCTGCTCACGGCCGCGCGGGCCAGGGCCCTGCGGCAGGCGGGCCTCGATCGGATCACGATCAGCCTCGATGGCGCCGATGGCGCCAGCGTGGCGCTCATGAGCGGCCGGACCCACCAGGGCGAGCTGTTGCTGACCCGGGTGCTGGAAGGCGTCCGCCATGCCCGCGAGGCGGGCTTCGATCCCGGGCGCGGGCAACTCAAACTCAACGCGGTGATCGACCGGCGCCGCAACGCTGACCAGCTGTTGCCCCTGGCGCGCCTGGCCAGAGAGCTGGGGGTGGAGCTGCGCCTGATCGAGTTCATGGATGTGGGCAACCGCAACGGCTGGAGCCCAGACCAGGTGCTCACCGCCGCCGAGATGGTTGAGCGGATCGGGAGCCGCTGGCCCCTGCAGCCCCAGGGCCGGGCCCACCACGGCACCGCCAGCCGCTGGCGCTACCTGGATCGCGACGACGACCTGCACCTGGCCGTGGTGGCATCGATCTCGGCACCGTTCTGCGGCGACTGCAACCGGCTGCGGGTGACGGCCGATGGCCAGGCCTACACCTGTCTGTTCGGCACCGCCGGCACCGACCTCAAGCCCTGGCTGCGGCCGCGGCCCGATGCGGCCGGTCTGCGCGCCCGGCTGCAGGCGCTGTGGGGCCAGCGCCACGATCGCTACAGCGAAGAGCGGGCCCACCTGGAGCCGGGAGCCACCCTTCCCCACGCCGAGATGGCCTACCTGGGCGGCTAGTCGCCGCTGGGTTCCCCCAGGCGGGGCAGCAGCTGCACGAGGTTGCAGGGACGGGTCTCGGCGCTGAGCTGGGCCTGGATCAGCCGGTCCCAGGCGGTCTGCACCGCATCGAGCGAGCCTGGCAACACGAACACCACGGTGCCGTTGGCCACCCCCGCCAGGCAGCGGCTCTGCAGGGAGCTGGTGCCGATGGTCTCAAAGGACAGCACCCGGAACAGTTCACCGAAGCCGTCGATCGTCTTGTCCAGCAGCGGCGCCACGGCCTCGGGCGTGCCGTCGCGGCCGGTGAGCCCGGTGCCGCCTGAGCTGATCACCACCTGCACGGCGGGGTCGGCGATCCAGCGGCTCAGAACCGCGCGGATGCGGTAGCGGTTGTCGGGCACCAGCTGCCGATCCGCCAGCCGGTGGCCCGCCGCCTGGAGGCGCTCCAGCAGGGCAGCACCGGAGTGGTCGTCCGCCAGGGTGCGCGTGTCCGACACGGTGAGCAAGGCAATGGCAAGACCCACCCGAATCGGCTCCAAAGCGCCATTGTGGGTCCATTGAACCCGGCTTCAGGCCCCTGCGCTGCAGGGCCCTCAGCCGCCAGCCATGCCGAAGCCAGCCCTGGGTCAGAGCAACGCGGAGCAACCGCTGCGTGGCGGTGGTGGCGTCACTGGCGCCGGCAGCAGCGGCGAGCTGCGGGTGCTGCTGTTCGCCTCACTGCGGGAGCGGGCCGGCTGGAGCGAACGGCAACTGGCCCTGCCGGCACGGGAGCCGGTCACGGCCCTGGAGATCTGGGAGCAGCTGGGACTCGCTGAGCCGGAACAACCAGCCTCCAGCACCTCCACCCCTGTCCGCCGGGGCTGGCCGGCCGGCCTGCGCGTGGCCATCAACCAGCGCTTCGCCGCGGCGGAGCAGCCCCTGCAGGCGGGCGACGAGCTGGCCTTCCTGCCGCCGATCAGCGGAGGTTGAGCGTGGAGCTGACCCTCGCGCTCCAGCCCCAGCCATTCGATCCGCTGCATCACCTGGAGGGCTGGCAGCGGGCGCAGGCCGATGGGCCACGCGGAGCCAGCGCCGCTGAAGCCTGGTTCATCGGCCGGGTGCGGGGCCACGACGGCCGGGGGGAGCCCCTGGAGGCCCTGGAGCTGGAGCACTATCCCGGCATGACGGAGCACTGCCTGCGCAGCCAGGCCGAGCAGCTGGGCCGGCACCATGGCGCCAGCGCCCTGCTGGTACAGCACCGGGTGGGGCGGGTGCGGCCGGGCCAGGCGATCGTGCTGGTGGCCGTGGCCGCTGACCGGCGCGGGCCCGCCCAGCGCTGCTGCCAGGCCCTGCTGGAGGCCCTCAAGCACGACGCGCCGTTCTGGAAACGGGAGTGGCTGCGCAGTGGCGAGAGCCGCTGGGTGGAGGGCAACACCGCCTTCTGAGGCCCCAAGGGGCCGCCGCCCTAGAAGATCGGCAGCCGCAGCAGCTGGGCCCAGACGCTGGCCCCCGCCTCGAGACCAGCGCAGTCGGCGGGGAGTTCCAGCAACAGGTCTGCCCCCTGCAACGAGCCGATCCGGGAGGAGGCCTGGCTGCCTTCCAACCGGGCCAGGAGCTGGCCCGCAGGCCCCACCTCCAGGCGGGCCCGGGCCAGCTCAGGCCGGCCCGGGGAACGCCGCAGGGGCGTGGCCAGCTGCACCAGCAGGCGCGGCAGCAGCGCCACCTCGGCGCCCTCCAGCCGCTGCAGGGCCGGCCAGAGCAGCTGCAGCGCCGTGATCGCCGCCGCCACCGGATTGCCCGGCAGCCCGAAGAACGGCCGGCCCAGCACCGCCCCGAAGGCAAAGGGGCGGCCCGGCCTGAGGAACAGCTTCCAGAACGCCACGGCGCCCAGCTCCTCCACCAGGGGACGGATCCAGTCGCTGTCGCCCGCCGACACCCCACCGGTGCTCACCACCACATCGCAGCTGGCCGCGAGCTNCNNAAGGGACCGCCGCAGGCTCTGCGGGTCATCGGCCACCACCAGGCGGGCCTGCACGCCGTAGCCCAGCCGCGCCAGCAGAGCCTCCAGCAGGGTGCCGTTGCTCTCCCAGATCGCCCCCGCTGGCCGCGGCTGCCCCACCGGCGTGAGCTCATCGCCGCTGATCAGCAGGCCCAGCCGCGGCTGCGGCCGCAGCGGCAGGGAGGCCACGCCGCAGCTGGCCAGCCGGGCCAGGTCGGCGGGCCCAAGGCGCTGGCCGGCCTCGATCAGCACCTGGCCGGGGGCAGCCTCCTCGTCGGCCGCCCGGATCCAGGGGTTGGCTCCAGCCTCGCGCTGCAACACCAGCTCGGTGCCGGCTGGATCGACCCCCACCAGCTCCTGTGGCAGCACCCGCTGCGAGCCCTCAGGCACCGGCGCCCCGGTGAGAATGCGCAGGGCCTCGCCGGCCTGGAGCGGGCGCTCGAACGGGGCGCCGGGGGCGGAGCGTCCCACCAGCCGCCAGCGGCTGCCGAGGGGGGGCGGCGGCACCGAGCCGGCCAGGGCGTAGCCATCCATGATCGAGGCACGGAACCCCGGCACCGCCTGGGCCGCCACCACCGCCGAGGCCGTGACCCGGCCCAGCGCCGCGGCCAGGGGCAGCTCTTCCGAGCCGGGGAGGGGCTGGAGAGCCTCCAGCACCTGGCGGCGGGCGACGTCCAGAGGCAGGCCCTCAGCGGGGAACGGTTCGGTCATGGCAGCTCAGACCTCCGCCTCGGGGCGGACCCAGGCCCCATTCCGCCCACCGTCCTTGCGCACCAGCCGCACCGGCCCGATGGTCATGGCGGGATCCCGGGACTTCACCATGTCGTACAGGGTGAGCAGACCCACCTGCACGGCCGTGAGCGCTTCCATCTCCACCCCGGTGGGGCCGGTGGTGCGGGCTGCCACCTCCACCCTGAGACCGGAGCGCTGCTGCGCCGGCTCGATCGTCACGTCCAGACCGGTCAGGGCCAGGGGGTGGCAGAGGGGAATCAGCTCCGAGGTGCGCTTGGCCGCCTGGATCGCCGCCACCCGGGCCACGGCCAGCACATCGCCCTTGGCGGTGCGGCCCTCCAGCACCGCCGCCAGCAGCGCCGGATCCATGCTGATGAAGCCCTCCGCCACGGCGCTGCGCAGGCTGGGGGGCCGCTCCCCCACCTCCACCATGCGGGCCTCGCCGCGGCTGTTCAGGTGGGTGAGCGCCGGTGCCTCCAACCAGGCCGCGGCGCCGGGGCAGTGGTGCACCACCCCCTCCACCACCCCGGCGGCGTAGTTGCCGTTCATGCCCATGAACTCCCCCTGGGCCAGATAGAGCTGCTGCAGGGCGGCAGCGGGCAGGCCCAGGGCCTGCTTCAACGCGGGATCGGCGTTGGCCACCAGGATCGAGCGCAGCTCGCTCTGGAGCACTGGCAGGTCGTTGCCGCTGTCACCGGCGAACAGGGTGTCGTCGCGGCCAAAGCCCAGCTGGGCCATCAGGAAGCGCACGGCGTGCAGCTTCGTGGCTGAAGCGGGCAGCACATCCAGCAGGCCCACGCCGGCGGGCTCATCCAGACTGTGGATCACGCTGGCCGCCACCCCCTCCTCCGCCAGCCGTGCCTCGATGCGGGCCCGCAGCGGTGCCACCTCCAGGGCCGGGTCCACATAGAAGCTCAGCTTGTGGAGGCTCTGGCGGCTGGGCTCCTGCAACCGCAGCTCCGGCAGGTGCTCCAGCAGCGGCCACAGCGCCTCGCCGCTGCGGCCGCCCCAGTCCGCGGCGATCGCCCCATCCCAGCCCCGCTGCCGGATCCAGCCGGACGGCGCCACCTCCAGGATGGTGGTGCCCACATCGGCGACCACCCAGGCCGGCAGGGGCAGGGAGTAGCGCTCGATCGCCTCGGCCACCAGGGCCGGATCCCGGCCGGACACGTAGGCCAGGGTGACCTGGGGCCGCTGCACCAGGCGGGCGAACAGGCTCCGGGCTGCGCTGGATTCGCTCTGGTGGCCGTTCGGCACCAGGGTGCGGTCGAGATCACTGCAGAGCAGCAGCCGTGAGGGGGGCAGCGGCCGTTGGCCAGCCTGAGCTGGCGGTTGCAAAGCCGAGCGGGGATCGGAGGCCATCAGCCGAGGGGGCCCTCCCCACACGTCTACGCCCGACAAGTCTGGCGCGGGGGGGCGCTGGTCCAGGGGCTAGGGAGCCTCTGGGCAACGAGCCCTGAAAGTGGGTCCAAGGTTGGAATTTGCTCGGAATGAACAACGTTTGGCGAATCTGAGGTTGGCTTGGCTGATTTCACCCTTTCGGGTGCCAAAATCTGCC
>NZ_JADEWP010000210.1:0-3956 GCF_015207535.1 Cyanobium sp. LEGE 06143
TTGTCCATCAGCCTGGCCATGAAGCATCACAGCCCTGTTTGCCTGGTTGGAGGGATCCTCACGGCGGCGCTGGTGCTGCAGGCCCCCGCCCAGGCCGGCACGCTCTCGGGCACGGCCAGTGACCGGGAGCGGATCGCCCTGCCTCCCGATGCGGTGTTTGAGGTGGTGATCGAGGACATCGCCCGGGCCGATGCCCCCGCCACGCCGCTGGGCCGGGTGCGCCTGGAGCCCGCCGGCCAGCCGCCCTTTCGCTTCTCCATCCCCTACAGCGAGGGTGATCTGAGCCCCACGGGCCGCCAGCCATCCGCGCAGGCAGCCCTCGGCCGTCTGCCGGCCAGCTGGCGCGGCGATCTGCCCGCCGCCAGCGGCCGCAGCCGCTGGCAGGTGGACCTGTTCAGCGATGGCAGCTTCCAGCTGCGCCAGACCTTTCTGGATCGCCCTGCCCCCAACAGCTTTGATGACATCGGCCGCTGGCGCCTGGAGCCGCAGGGGCCTCGCCTGGTGCTGCGGGGCGGCCGGGAAGCACCCGTGCTGCTGCAACCCATCGACGGCGGTGCCGCCCTGCGCAAGCTCGACCTTCAGGGTGAGCCGATCCGCTCATCCCTGAACGATCGCCTGATGCGGCTGCCGGCAGCGGAGCCGATTGAGCCCCGCCTCCATCTGCAGGGGATGTTCCGCTACCTGGCCGATGCCGCCAGCATCCGGCTCTGTGCCACCGGCGCGCGCCTGCCGGTGTCGATGGAGGCCGACTATCTGGCGCTGGAGCGGGCCTACCTGGGGGCCCAGGCGGCGGGATCGGCCGGCCAGCCGCTGCTGGTGAATCTGGAGGGCCTGATCAGCCAGCGCCCCTCCGCCGAGCCCGGTCAGGGGCTGCGGCGCACCCTGGTGGTGGAGCGTTTCGTGGGGGTGCACCCCGGCGAGGGCTGCCCGAAGACCGATCGCTCCAGCATGCCTTCGGCTGCCCCAGCGCCCAGGCCCAGCCTGAGGGGCACGCTCTGGAGGCTGCAGGCCCTGCAGGATGGGGATGGCCCTGAACTGAGCGAGCCCCCGGGCCGGCCGCCGGAGCTGCGGCTCGATGCCGACGCCGACCGGGTGAGTGGCAGCGGCGGCTGCAACCGGCTCATCGGCGGCTTCCAGCTCGAGGGGGAACAACTCCGCTTTTCCGAGCTGGCCAGCACCAAGATGGCCTGCCCAGCTGCGCTGATGGCCATGGAGCAGCGCTACATGGAGGCGCTGGGCCAGGTGCGCCGCTGGAGCATCGACAAGCGMAACCTGCTGCTCCAGGACGGACAGGGGCGCACGCTGCTGCTGTTCAAGCCAGCCCCACCCACCCCCTGAGCCAGCACCGCTGGGCGAGCCCAACGGCGTCCCAGGACCCGGCAAGAAAAAAGGCGGTACCCAAGAGGGTGCCCGCCCAGAGGAACGTCTTCGTGAAAGATTTTATTACAGAGCGTGAACGGGCTTTCTCGGGATCAGGCCCACTCCAGGGTGGGCTCTGGTGGGTCGCTGCTTTCGTGGCGGCCTCCTGCTGAACGCCCTAGCGTCTGGATGGTCAGGTTGCTCGTCGAGGGCGATGCGCATCACCCAGTACGACGGTCAGTTTCTGATGTCCCTCAGTGCCCAGGAGGCCTCCCGGCTGATGGACACCTGCGCGGTGGTGGTGCTGGCCGCCGATGCTGAACCCGCCGTGCACTTGCCCGTTGAGATGACGTCTCTGCTGGCCGATCTGCTGGAAGGTCTGCGCAGCCAGGCGAGTGTGGAGTGACGCCTCCGCTGGGGCTCAGGGGTAGCAGAGTGCCCGAAGTCGCAGGTGGGCGGAGCGATGCCCTGGTTTGTGAAGCTGGAGGAGGGTCTGGTGGACAAGGCCCACTTCGATGCGGTGGTGCCGTTGCATCTGGCCTGGTTGGCTGAGCTCGAAGCCCAGGGCCATCGCCCCGTGAGTGGCTACTGGGCCGACCGCCGTGGTGCTGAGGGTGCCGGCGGCATGCTGCTGTTCTGGGCCGGGTCGTGGGATCAGGCCTCCCGGCTGGTGCGCCACGATCCCCTGATCGAGCAGGGATGTGTGAGCTGGACCCTGCACGAATGGACACCGGTGTTCGGCGTTCCTGCTCCGGTCTCGCCGCCTGCCACCGCCGCTGCCTCAGGAATGAAACAGCAGCACCAGTCCTGAGCTGATCTGGTGAAATTCCCGCTCCTCGCGGCTGAGGTCGAGCCCCACCTGCAGGGCCTCCTTGAGGGCGTCCTCATAGGGCGGGGCCGAGGGTGCGGTGCCGGCATGCCAGAGCGCGGCGATGCCCACGGGTGTGGCATGCCACCGGAAGCAGGCTGTGGTCCCGATGTCCGGCTCCTGGAGGGCTTCTTCAAGGAGGTCGCGAATCGGCATGGGCCCTGGGACGTGCCCGCAGCTTCGGCAGATCCGTCCATCCGGGCAATCAGCTGAGAGCTTTCGTGATGAAAGGCGGCAGCCCCGCCACCAGGAGGGCTGTGGCCAGCCAGAGCGCTTGCAGCCGCAGCGACAGCCGCAGCATGCGCCGCACAGCAACGGCATCCGCTGCCTGCCGGCCCTGCGCCAGCAGCGGCTTGCGGCGCAGGCAGCCGCCATAGCGGTTGCTGCCCCCCAGCTGCACCCCCACAGCGTGGGCATAGGCCGCCTGGGAGACCCCCGCATTCGGCGAGGGATCGGGCGCCCCATCCCGCAGGGCGAGCTCCAGCCCCCGCCAGGCTCCCGCCAGCCCCTGGCCGGCGGCGAGCGGCAGGCTCACGGCCACCAGGCGGCAGGGCAGCCACACCAGCAGGTCGTCGAGCCGGGCTCCGGCTGTGCCCAGCCAGGCCAGGCTGCCGCGGCGGTAGCCCAGCATCGAATCCAGGGTGCTGGCCGCCTTGAAGCTCCAGCCCAGGGCCAGAGGACCAGGCAGGCCCGGCGCCAACGGGCTCAGAACCGCCCCGGCCAGCATCCAGAACAGGGGCGCGAACAGGCCGTCTACGGCGTTCTCACTGGCGGTTTCTGCCAGGGCCCGCAGGATCTCCTCCCTGCTGAGCTGGTCGGTGTCGCGGCCCACGATGCGCCCCAGCTGCCGCTGGGCCGGCTCCGGATCCGCCGCCGGCAGCAGCGCCAGCACCCCGTTCACGGCCTCCTCGAGGCTGCGGCCGGCCAGGGCGCTGGCCAGCCCCACCACCAGCACCGCCACCCCCAGGGCGCTCTGGGCCGCCCAGCGCTCCAGCAGCCAGCCGGCAGCACCGCTGAGCCCCACCACCAGCAGCGTGATCGCCGCCCCGGCCAGGCGCAGCCGGCCGGGGCGGCCGGCGGCCCAGCCCTCGGCCAGCCGTCGCAGCCGGGCAATGCCCCAGCCCATCACCTGTACCGGATGGAGCCAGCGCTGGGGATCACCCAGGCCGCGATCGAGCAGGGCGGCCGTGAGCAACTGCAACACCAGCAGCAGCGGCATCAGCGTGAAAGCGGGATCGGCGGGATCAGCGGCAGCGGCCCAGGGGCCAGGCCAGCGCCGCGAAGGCCAGCATCTGCAGCGGCAGGGCCAGGCTGAGGCCGAGCAGCTGGCTCAGCAGACCCATGCCGAGGCTGCCGGCCAGGCCGCCCACCGCCCCGGAGCGCTGCAGCACCGTCCAGCGCAGGGGGGCATCTCCCAGCGGGCCCAGGGACCCCACCAAGGCGGCATCACTGGCCGCCGCCAGCCCCCCCAGGGGCAAGAACGGCAGCACCGCCATCCAGCCCGGTAGGAGCTGGGCCAATCCCAGCAGTGCCCCCATCAGGCCATAGCGCAGGGGCCCGTTCAAGGGCGGCAGCAGCCTGGTGAAGCCTCGGCCGAGCCCATAGGCCGCCAGCAGCATGGCGAAATCAAAGCAGTTACCGGCTCCCACCTCCCTCACCCACAGGGGCAGCAGGGCGAACAGACCACCAAACACGAGCCCCTGGAGTGCGCACAGCCGGCTGAAGGGGA
>NZ_JADEWP010000216.1:0-3830 GCF_015207535.1 Cyanobium sp. LEGE 06143
GGCCGAATACGGCAAGGCGCCGCTGCACGTGGATGACGCGGTGGATCTGCTCGCCAGCGTGGAGCAGCACTCCACGATGTGGATGAGCCACGGCGACTCGGTGGAGCGCCTGCCGGAGGGCTTCGTGCGCCTGGCCCACACCGACAACACCCCCGAGGCGGCGATCGCCCACCACGGCCGCCACCTCTATGGCGTGCAGTTCCATCCCGAGGTGGTGCACTCCCAGGGCGGCATGGCGCTGATCCGCAACTTCGTGTATCAGATCTGCGGTTGCGAGCCCGACTGGACCACGGCGGCCTTCATCGAGGAAGCCGTGGCCGACGTGCGCCGCCAGGTGGGCCAGAAGCGGGTGCTGCTGGCCCTCTCCGGTGGCGTGGACTCCTCCACCCTGGCCTTCCTGCTGCACCGGGCGATCGGTGATCAGCTCACCTGCATGTTCATCGACCAGGGCTTCATGCGCAAAGGGGAGCCCGAATTCCTGGTGGAGTTCTTCGACAAGCGCTTCCACATCAATGTGGAGTACATCAATGCCCGCCAGCGCTTCATCAGCAAGCTGGCTGGTGTGACCGACCCGGAGGAGAAGCGCAAGCTGATCGGCACGGAATTCATCAGGGTGTTCGAGGAGGAGAGCAAGCGCCTCGGTCCCTTCGACTACCTGGCCCAGGGCACCCTCTACCCCGATGTGATCGAGAGCGCCGGCACCAACGTGGATCCCAAGACCGGTGAGCGGGTGGCGGTGAAGATCAAGAGCCACCACAACGTGGGCGGCCTGCCCAAGGATCTGCAGTTCAAGCTGGTGGAGCCGCTGCGCAAGCTGTTCAAGGATGAGGTGCGCAAGGTGGGGCGCTCCCTGGGGCTGCCGGAGGAGATTGTCGGCCGCCATCCCTTCCCCGGCCCGGGCCTGGCCATCCGCATCCTCGGCGAGGTGACCGATGACAAGCTCAACATTCTCCGCGACGCCGACCTGATCGTGCGCGAGGAAATCACCGATGCCGGGCTCTACCACAGCATCTGGCAGGCGTTCGCGGTGCTGCTGCCGGTGCGCAGCGTGGGCGTGATGGGTGACAAGCGCACCTATGCCTTCCCGGTGGTGCTGCGCTGTGTGTCCTCGGAAGACGGCATGACGGCCGACTGGTCGCGTCTGCCCTACGACCTGCTGGAAACGATCTCCAACCGGATCGTCAATGAGGTGAAGGGCGTGAACCGGGTGGTGCTCGACATCACCAGCAAGCCCCCCGGCACGATCGAGTGGGAGTGATCGCCCGGTTTCGCTGACTGAGCCCCCGCTGGCCTGGTCGGGAGGCCTCCGTTACCTTCGGGGCCCCAAGCCTGCTCCGCCGTGACGGCCGCTCCTGCGACATCCAGCGATCCCGACCTGCAGCGCAAGCTGCAGCAGGACAGCATCCTGCTGGCTGGCAGGACGATCTACCTCAACCCCTTCCTCTACTGGCGTCGCTTCGACGCCAACACCGACCGCTGGCTGCGGGAGCCCGGCCAGCTGCCGGAGGAGCAGATCACCGCCAACCGCGGCCGTTTCTACCCGGAGCTCAACTGGGAGCAACTCGATCCCCAGGAGCGGCTGGCCAAGGAGGGCTCCGTGGAGATGTTCCTCAAGACCCTGGAACTGATCAGCACCTTCAACCCCGATCTCACCGCCGGCCAGCTGCTCGAAGTGGAGCGCAAGATGGCCGTGACCAAGAAGCGCGCCTTCGAGCGCTGGGTGGCCCGGGCCCTGCGGCGCCGCCGGCAGGAGGAGCTCAGGGAACGGCGCCGCTTCGACCGCGACCGCACCCTGCGGGCCTGGAACGAGTGGATCGGCCTGGAGGTGACCAGGCAGGCCCTGGTGCCGGCGGCCATGGCGGTGGTGCTGAGTGTGGGGGCCGGCTGGTGGTGGGGCAGTCAGCAGGCCTGCCGCCAGGTGATCGTGGCTCCCGGCGTGCCGGCTCTGCAGGCCAACCCCATGCCCTAGGCCCTGGTTCAAGGCGCTGGCCGCGGCGCTCCGTCAGGGGCAGTGGGCGCGGCAGACTGGCGGGAGCGCGTTTGCTTCCTGTCCATGGCCGCCGATCCCCTCGACAGCCTGCGGCTCAGCCTGATGCAGGACATGTTGCCCATGGGCCTGGCCGCCGTGGACCGGGTGCGCAAGGGCGGCCCCCAGGAGCTGATCGCCGCCTTCGACGGCTCCAGCGCCGATCCCCTGGCCCAGTTGCGCCAGGAGGGCGAACAGGCCGCCAGTCAGGTGCGCGAGCAGCTCGATCGGGTCAGCCCCGGACTCGGCAATCCGGTGATGAAGGTGAGCGTGCGGGATGTGGATCCCGGCTCTGATGGGGCCGATCCACCTCTCTCCCAGGAAGCCAGCGATCCTGCCGAACTGCAGCGGCGTCTGGCCTCGGTGGCCGAGAGCCTGCGGCTGCTGGAGCTGCGGCTCACCCCGGATGGGGAGACCCCCTAGCCATGGCCTACGGCCAGGCAGGCCGCCACAGCGGCATGGGCCAGCAGCCGTTGCTGCTGCTGCTGGTGGTGCTGCTGTGCAGCGGCGCCATGGTGTCGCGGCTGGCCTGGCTGCAGCTGGTGCACGGCGTTGAGAACCGCGAGCGGGCCGATCAGAACCGCATCCGGCTGATGCCGCGCAACCCGATCCGCGGCCGTCTGCTCGATCGTCAGGGCGAGGTGCTCGCCACCAGTCGGCTCACCTACAACCTCTACATCCAGCCCCGCGAGGTGTCTGACGACCAATGGCCGCCCCTGCGGGACGCCTTGGCCGCGCTGCTGAAGCTGAATCCCGCCAGCCTCGACCAGAAACGCAGCAGCGGCAGCAATGCCGAGGGCTTCCGGATCACCCTGGCGGAGGGCCTGGCGGCTGAGCAGGTGCTGCGCTTTCGCGAACAGGCCAGTGAGCTGCGCGGCGCTGAAGTGGATGTGGACGTGCTGCGCAGCTATCCCCATGGCCGCCTGGCGGCCCACGTGCTCGGCTACACCAGCGGCATCACCGAAGAGGAATACGAGCGCAAGCGCGACAAGGGCTACCGCATCCGCGACCGGGTGGGCCGCACGGGGTTGGAGAGCGCCTTCGAATCCCATCTGCGCGGCCAGTGGGGCGGCCAGCAGGTGGAGGTGAATGCCGCGGGCCAGGTGCAGCGGGTGCTCGGCGACAAGCCGGCCGAGGCGGGCAAAGACCTGCGGCTCACCCTGGATCTGCCCCTGCAGCAGGCGGCGGAGCGGGCGCTCGACTCTGTGCGCAAGGGCGCCATCGTGGCGATGGATCCCGAGACGGGGGCGATCCGGGCGATGGCCAGCCGGCCGGCCTTTGACCCCAACGTGTTCTCGCCGGCTCCGTCGAGCCAGGAGTGGGCCGCCCTCAACGGCCCCGAGGCGCCCTTGCTGAACCGTGCCTTCCAGGGGTTCCCCCCCGCCAGCACCTTCAAGGTGGTCACCACCGCGGCGGCGCTGGAGTCGGGGGTCTACGGCCCCAACGACAAGGTGCTCACCACCAGCTCCTTCTGCTACGCCGGCCTCTGCTACCGCGACCACGGCGCCCATGGGCTTGTGGGTTTCCCCTTCGCCCTGGCGGTGAGCAGCAACACCTTCTACTACCGGGCCGGCCTGAAGATCGGCCCCGATGCCCTGTTCGCCACGGCGCGGCGGCTGGGTTTCGGCAGCCCCACCGGCATCGAGCTCAGCGATGAGGAAACGGGGGGGCTGCTGGGGGATCAGGCCTGGAAGCGCAAGGCGCTCGATGAGCCCTGGACCCCCGTGGACACGATCACCTCCTCGATCGGCCAGGGGGCCCTGCTGGTGACGCCGCTGCAGATGGCGCGTCTCTACGCGGCCGT
>NZ_JADEWP010000219.1:0-3664 GCF_015207535.1 Cyanobium sp. LEGE 06143
GGGCGGCAGACAGCCCATCCGCCATCTCCACCGCCTTGATCCGTCCGCCCTGGCGGGCGATGGTCTGGAAGATGGTCTGGAGCTGGGCAAAGGGCACGGTGAAACGACGCTCGGCCTGGCGCTGGCGGCCGATGCCGAACGCCTCGACCACCACGCTCACCATGCGGCTGTCGGACTGGGAGGCACTGCCCGTTGAAACACGCATGATGGCTGGGCCCTGGCAAAAATCCGGCTGATCATAGGAAACACACCGGATCGTCGATCTGAGGAGATTGCGTTTAGGTTTGTGATGCAGCACACACCGACTCCATTGGCGCAGCGCCTGGCATCGCCTCTCGCCGCAACTCCCGTGGCTGCCGGACCCGAGGTGAGTGGTTCGATGTCTTCAGCCACCGGGTCCCCTGCCACCAGCTCCGCCGACACGGGCAGCTGTCGCCTCGACACCATCCAGCAGGAGATGGAGTATCTGGCCAACGGCACCCGCCGCCTGGCTGTGCAGCTGCGGTTGCCGCTCCATGCCGACTGCCTCTGGGCCGTGCTCACGGACTATCCCAACCTCAGCAGCTTCATCCCGAACCTGGCCAGCTCCCGCCAGCTCTGGCGCCGCGGTACCCGGGTCTGCCTGGAGCAGGTGGGCACCCAGCAGTTCTGTGGCCTGCGCTTCAGTGCCAAGGTGGAACTGGAGCTGGTGGAACACCGTGAAGCCGGCGAGCTGCGCTTTGCGATGCGCCAGGGCGACTTCCGGCGCTTCGAGGGGGTCTGGCGGATCGGCCAGGAATCCGGGCGCAGCATCCCGGAAAGCAGCCTGCTCTACGAGCTGATCGTGCAGGGCCGGCCCGGCATGCCGCTGGGTTTGATCGAGCAGCGCCTGCGCAAGGACCTGGCCAGCAACCTGCGCGGCGTCCAGCTGGAGGCGATGCGCCGGGCCGCCATCAACTGAGTGTTCTGCTCAGAGCCGGGAGTAACGCATCAGCGAGTCACCCCTGGGGTGATCAACCGGCCCCCTGATCCATCCGGTCTCTCCCGATCGGGTTGGAATCGATGCAGCCATACCTGAGCTGGACAGACTTGAAGCAGCCCAAAGCCAAACCAAGGGCTGTAGTTCTACGGGATGGGTTGAACCATCTCGGCTCAAACTCCGATCCCCAAGCCCACAACCTTCCATGCTGCCCAGCAGCATGAATCAATACCCCCAAGGGGATTCGAACCCCTGTCGCCTCCGTGAAAGGGAGGTGTCCTAGGCCTCTAGACGATGGGGGCGAGGCCACAGCAGAAGCAACGGCAGAACCGGTTTCTGAACCGCAGTGCTGATTGAAGGAAGCTACGGGCCAGGGTGACCCTTCGTCAAGGCAGGTTGGTCCTGCCCGCTCCAGACCGGCACGCTCACGTGGAAGCAGGCCCCCTCCCCCGGCTCCGACACCACCCAGATGCGGCCGCCGTGGACCTCGGCGATGCGGCGGCACACCGACAGGCCCACGCCATAGCCGGAGGTGGTGTCGGCGGTCTGGGGCAACCGCACCCGGTCGAGAAAGATCTGCTTCTGCTGGGCGGCGGGAATGCCAGGGCCGCTATCTCCCACGCTCACCTCCAGCCACTGCTGGGTGCGGT
Source organism: Cyanobium sp. LEGE 06143 (assembly GCF_015207535.1). Taxonomy (NCBI): domain Bacteria; kingdom Bacillati; phylum Cyanobacteriota; class Cyanophyceae; order Synechococcales; family Prochlorococcaceae; genus Cyanobium; species Cyanobium sp. LEGE 06143. The sequence goes on from NZ_JADEWP010000219.1 coordinate 1,609, forward strand.
GCAGCAGGGTGAGTCTCACCTCCCCCCCCGAAGGGGTGAACTTGAAGGCGTTTTCCAGCAGGTTGAGCAGAACCTGGTGCAGCCGCCGCTCGTCGCCGTAGACGTCCGGCAGGTCGGCCGGGATGTCGGTGATCAGCCGCAGCGCCTTGCCCACCCAGAGCTTCTCGAGTTCGAGGATGGCCTCGGCGGCCAGCTTGCCGAGGCTCAGGCGCTTGGGGTTGAACAGGGCCTCCCAGCGGGTGGTGCCCACCTCCAGCAGATCCTTGGAGAGGGCCTCGATGTCATCGAGACGGCGGCGCACCACCTCCTGGTAGCGGCGCTCATCGATCTGGCCGAGCTGGTGGCTCTGCAGGGCCAGCTTGGCGGCGGTGAGGGGGGTGCGGAGTTCATGGGCGACCATCCGCAGTAGCCGTTCCTGGATGCCCAGGCGCTCGATCAGGGTTTCGTTCTCCTGGCGCATCACCAGCAGCTGGTCCTCCAGTTGCAGCTCCCGCCGCGAGCGGCTGGCCTCGAGATCGAGGCTGCCGCGGTTGATGCCGAGGTCGTTGACCACGGCCAGCTGCTGCCAGCGCGGCAGCCAGCTCTGCAGCCGCGGGCTGATCGGACTGCCGGCAAACACCTGGCGGGGCGCGGGGGAGAGCTTCACCAGGGCCGGGGTGGCGAGCAGCCGGTGCAGCTCCAGCAGYTGCGGCTGCCGGCGCGGATCAGCGATCTCCAGCTTCACCTCGAAGCCCAGATCGTCGCGTTTGAGCACCTGCAGCAGGGCCCGCAGATCGGCACTGGCCAGCTGCTGGCCGGTGGCCACGAGCAACAGGTTCAGCACCTGGGGGGGGACCTGGGCCGCGCTCGCGCCTGTGGTCGTGCCCGCGCCCGTGGCCGTGCTCGTGGAGTCCTCGTTCACAGCTCCCACGTTATGGCGTCTGGGCGGGGGCGGCTCAGCGTGGCTAGGACAAGGGCAGGGCCTGCCGCGTGTTGGCACCTCCTGGGTTCAAGGTCCGTGCCCAGGATGCCCCTGTGCCCAGGACGCCACAGCCATCCCCCTTGCTGGAGAGCCTCCTCCGGAGCCACCGAACCCATGCCGAGCACCCCGCCGCCCCGCATCCAGCTGGACAGCAACCTGAAGCGTTGGTTTGCCCGCAATCTCGGACTCTGGAAGTCGCGCCGGGTGTATTTCTTCGCGGATGGCGAAACCCTGCTGGTGGAGATGATGCTGCGGGTGCAGGCCTTTGATTCGCCTCTGGATGGGGATGCGGCCTACCGCTTCACCTGGTGGCCGGAGAAGGAGTTCGATTTCTTTGAGCGCAAGCCCCAGTACCCCCGCACCGGCACCATGGAGGCCGTGCTCTGTGGCCACCAGCTGCAGCGCAGCAGTGGCTATCTGCAGGAGAGTGCGGCGGAGCAGAGTTCAGCCGCCAGCCAGATCCGGCAGGTGGATGAGCACGAGCTGATCTTCACGTCGCACTATGGCGATTGGACCATCCTCGAGCACATTCGCCTCGTGGACCAGGACCGCTACCGCTCACGCTCCATCTACTCCTGGCGTCATGGGGCCCTGGAGATCGCTGAAGACCACCATGAGCTGCACCTGGAGCCGGCCGGGGAGCTGCTGCAGAGCTGAGACGCCGCCGAAGATCTGAGGCCCCTGGCCGCAGCGGTGATGCAGCATGGGTTGATTCTCAGTGCGTGCTGCTTGTGGGTTGCCGATCGGGCCGCGCCGGGCTGCTGGCCCTGCCGCTGCTGGCGCTGCTGGCCTCGCCCCGTCCGCTTCAGGCCGCTGCGGCCACCGAGGCCGACATGCTGCTCTACACCCGCATCGCGGCGCTCAACGTCTGCGTGGCACTGGTGGCAGAGGTGCCCTTCGACAAGGCCGTGGTGATTGCCGGCGAGACGATCGCCCGGGTGATCCGGGGTGAGCACGACAGTGCCATTGAGCAGCTGGGCGGTCAGCCCCTCAGCCTTGATGAGCTGCGCCGGGGCTCGATCAACTCGGCTGTGCTGGGGGCTGCTGAGGTCTGTCCCGACCAGTTGCCCGAGTCGGTGCGCCGTGATGTGGAGG
>NZ_JADEWP010000222.1:0-3551 GCF_015207535.1 Cyanobium sp. LEGE 06143
GGAGGCGATGAACCGGGCTCGGAGCGATGCCCATGTCCACAGACGTCCGTTCAGTCAGTGGCGACTCTAGGCAGCCGGGTGGGCAGGGGCAGGGCCCGTCCGCTCCGGCGCACTCCCGTCGCCCCTCAGGAGCTCGCGTCCTGATCGCTGGGTGGCCCCTGGGCATCAGGCGCCAAGGCTGGATCCGCGCCGCCCACGGAGATGSCCTGGGCGGGCTCCTCGTCAGCTGCCGCCATCAGCAGCAGCCGAACGCCCAGCACCAGAAAGCCCACTGAGGCGGCGAGCTGCAGGGTGTCGGTGGGAATCACGGCGGAGAGGGAGCCACCGGCCCCGGCACCCAGCAGGCTGGCCAGCACCAGGGCGCTGGAGCTGCCGGCAAACACCGCCCCGGGCCGCGGCGAGGTGCCGCTGATCGTGACAATCGCGAGCTGGGTCTTGTCGCCGAGTTCGGCCAGAAACACCGTGACAAACGTGGAGGCCAGCAGGGCAAGATCCATCGGGCTTCAGGAGAGGGGGGGCAGGCTCGGAGCGGGGGCCACCAGGTGGAGCACCGCCTGCCGGCCCAGCCACAACCCCAGGGCCACCATCAGCCCGCCGGCCAGCCGTTCCAGTTGCTGGGCCGGCATCACCCGGGCCAGCCAGCGCCCCAGCAGCACCCCCACGAGGCTGGAGCAGATCAGGGCCAGTGAGGCCCCCAGAAACACCTGCAGCGGGCGGCCCGACTGGGCCGAGAGCAGCAGGGCGGCCAGCTGGGTCTTGTCGCCGAGTTCGGCCAGGAACACGGTGGTGAAGGTGGTGATGAACGCCACCCCCCAGCTGCTCCGTTCGGCCGCTGGGTGAGCGCTGCCCAGGCTGTCGCTGCTCATGGCCGCCGCCGGATCGTCCGCAGAAATCGACGCATCACCTTGTCACGGCCCCCGTATTCCGAGCGGATCTGCTCCAGGCAACAGGCGATGGCCAGGGCACCAGGTTCGGCCTGGGCCGCGCCGTCAGCACCAGTCATCAGGCCACCGAAGAGGGGCACCAGGGTGCTGACGTGGCAGAAATCAGGCCGCTCCTCGTAAATCCGGCAACGACGCCCGCCCGTGTCGTAGTGGATGCACCAGCCATCGGCTCCCACCATGGAGAGGTAGCGGGTCTGCTGGTCTGGGCTGAGGGCGGCGATGGCCTCGGGCCGCAGGGCGGGATCGAGGCGGCAACAGGCGCCGCAGCCCTGAATGCATTGCCAGTGCCGCTGCTGCCGTGATGCCATGGCTTGCCTGAACGGGCATCGCCAACGGATTGGCCCCTGTCGACCCTATCCAAAGCGCCGCCATGCCGCCAGCCCGGCCAGAGCAGGCCCTGTGACAACCAGTCACAGCCTCCGAGGCGCCCTGAGAGATCAAGGGAGAGGCGACTAGAATCCCGCTCATTCCATATCCAGTGCCGGTTGCCATGGGCATCGACTTTCACCTGATTGCCAACTTCGGTGCCCTGGCTCTGATCACCCTGGCTGGCCCCGCCGTGATCTTCATCCTCTTCTACCGCCGCGGCGCCCTCTGAACGTCCTTCTTGGCTTCGCCGTCCAGGTCGGCGAGGGCGTGATAGATGGGCCTTGACTCCAGCCTCCGTCCTGCATAAGCCCCCAGCACGGCGCTGAGCAGGATCCCGAACAGCAGCTGCTGGTCACCGGCCAGCCGCAGCGAAAACAGCACGGTCATCATCGGCAGCTGGGTCGCACCGGCCAGCCCCGCGGCCATGCCGAGGGCCACGCCCACCTGGGCGCTGGATCCCAACAGGGCCAGCACACCGCTGCCGAACACCGCCCCGATGGTCAGGGCTGGATCGATCAGGCCGCCAGGCACCCCGGCCCCCAGGGCCAGAAGCGGGGCCAGCAACCGTGACGCCAGCACCAGCAGCCAGCCCATCTGGCCGAGTGGTGAGCCTGGAACAGGCAGCGGACCGCGSWMSACCWGSMGMTSRMCCNNAYCASGSYCTMCMMRWMRMYGCSGSTSCWRSSKMNCGMTSCYSAKCGSCRTNCAGGGYSARCSCKCMYCYSMSCGSYNGNCMCYWKYKCMRRRGCTGRMKGSGYMYYCSCSSWTGCNNCCAGCCGCNTGWCSWTSRKCRGNAGNCGKGMRWWCMGRCCGCYRMNNNGCAGGCYKSMGCSMRCCMCNGRTNCRGCWNCNNGKSCAGAGSSWGSNGCWKCCACTCCGGCATGTTGACGTCCAGCAGCCCCAGGGGGAACAGCGGAATGCCGCTGAGGTTGCTGATCAGGGCGGCTGCCGAGCAGGTCACCAGCGCAGGCCACACCAGTGAACTGCTGTAGCGGCCAACGAGCTCCTCCATCACGAACAGGGTGCCCATCAACGGGCTGTTGAAGCCCCCGGCCAGGCCGGCTCCAGCCCCGATCGCCATCAGGTCGCGGGTCGGTACCCCCTTGAACAGGCGCGGAAAGCGCCGCCGCAGAAACTCGGCCACAGCGGCACCGAGGTGCACTACGGGGCCCTCGCGCCCGAGGGGCATCAGCGCCAGGCTGGCGGCTGTCCAGAGCCCGATGCGTGCCACGGTGGGGCTGGCTCCCAGCAGCTTCTCGGCCCGCTCGGGATGCTCCAGGCTGCGAAGCGTCTGGGGGATGCCAGAGCCTGCGCCATGGGCCAGGCGCCGGGCCTGCAGGGCCAGCAGCAGGGGCATCACCAGCACGGGCGCCGCCGCAATGCCGATCGTGAGGGGCGTCCAGCCAGCTCCGGTGAAGGCCGGCAGTTTCTGCTGCAGGAAGGCCTGGGCCATGTCCACCAGATTCAGGGGCAGACAGGTCAGCCCCACGGCCACCCCCACCAGGAGCAACCGGGCCAGGCTGCCCAGGTCGTAGCGGTGCAGGGGCAGGCGGGACATCAGGCGGCGAGACCGAGGGCCAGGGCCGCATCCTGAAGCAGGGCGCGGAGATAGGGGTGTTCAGGCGTGCTGCTGCTGAGCAGTTCCTCCCCGGCGGCGTTGCGCACCACGACGCCATTCCCCTGGCGGCGGCACCAGTAGGAGCGCCCGCAGCGCTGCAGGCGCACCTCCCCCTGGCTCTCGGGGTCGCCGCAGCCCCTCAGGCCCACCAGTTCCAGTTGGAGCCGCTCCTGGCCCTGCCAGCGATCCAGCCGCAGCCGGTAGGCCACATCCACCCAGGCGGGCAGGTCGGCCGATCCCTGCCAGCGCCAGCCCATGGCGCGCAGGCTGCAGTCACCCTGACGCAGCTCCAGCTGCAGGTGGCCGCCCCGCAGCAGCTTCTGCTGGCTGACGCGGCAGGCCGAGCTCCAGTACACCGGCTGGGGATGGCCGATGCCGAAGGGCTCCAGCCGTTGCTGCTGGTGCAGGAAGTCGCGGTCGATCTGCTCCAGGTGCAGCAGCACCTCGGGTTCCACCGGGTGGCCGCCGCCCTGGACCTCCAGCCAGGCGCGGGCCAGGCCGTTGAGCCGCTCCTGCAGGGCCGCCACGTGCTCGGCGCGCACCGTGAAGCCCCCTGCTGCCGGGTGGCCGCCATGGCGCTCCAGCAGGTCGGCGCAGTGGCTGAGGGCCTGGTCCACGGC
>NZ_JADEWP010000226.1:0-3485 GCF_015207535.1 Cyanobium sp. LEGE 06143
GCCCCCCCGTTCTCCTGCGGCTGCCATGGCTTGCCCCCCTGAGCGCATTGGCCCCGCCGCCAGCGCCAGCCGAGCCCGCGAGCCGGCGGGGCTCGCCCTGATGGCGCTGCTCGCGGCGCTCCCCCTGGCGGCCTGCGCGCCCGAGGGGGGGGCCGGCAGCCAGAGCCCGAAGCTCTCCGCCATCACCGGCCGCGACAAGCTCGTCTGCGGGGTGGAGGGCACCCTGCCGGGCTTCAGCTTTGTGGAGGCCGACGGCACCTATTCCGGCCTCGATGTGGACACCTGCAAGGCCGTGGCCGCCGCCGTGCTCGGCGATCCCAGCAAGGTGGAATACCGCAACCTCAACTCCAGCGAGCGCTTCGCCGCCCTGGCCAGCGGCGAGGTGGACATGCTCGCCCGCAACACCACCGCCACCCTCAGCCGCGATGCCGCGGGCGGCAACGGCCTGAGCTTCGCGCCCACCACCTTCTATGACGGCCAGGGCGTGATGGCGCCGGTGAGCCGGGGCATCAGCGGCCTGCGGGATCTGGCCGGCCAACCGATCTGCGTGGAGAGCGGCACCACCACGGAGCTCAACCTGGCCGACCGGATGCGCGAGATCAACGTGCCCTACACCCCGCTGAAGTTCCAGACCAGCGATCAGACCTACGCCGCCTATCTCGGTGGCCGCTGCGTGGCCGTGACCAGCGACCGCTCCCAGCTGGCCGGCAAGCGCAGCAGCTTCCCGGCTCCCGATGAGCACCAGCTGCTGCCCGACGTGCTCAGCAAGGAGCCCCTCTCGCCGGCCAGCACCAATGCCGATCCGGCCTGGGCCGATGCCCTGCGCTGGGTGGTCTTCGCCCTGATCCAGGCGGAGGAGTGGGGCATCACCCAGGCCAATCTCGAGGCCAAAGTGGCCGAGGCCGAGGCCAACACCAACCTGGCCGATCTGCGCCGCTTCTTCGGGGTGGAGGGCGACTTCGGCCGCCAGCTCGGCCTGCCCGCCGACTTCACCGTGCAGGCGATCGCCGCCGTGGGCAACTACGGCGAGATCTTCGAGCGCAACGTGGGAACCAGCTCGCGCCTGAAGCTGGAACGGGGCCTCAACAAGCTCTGGAATGAGGGCGGCATGCTGTACGCCCAGCCCTTCCGCTGATGGCGCGGCCCCCCCGCCCCGGCCGCTCCAGAGCTGGGGCACCGGTTGCTCCCAACACCAGCTCAGCGATCGGTTCAGCCGATCCCGCCGTGCCCTGGTGGCGCAACCGGCGTGTGTTGCCCTGGGTGGTGCAGGCGGCCGTGGCCCTGGCGGTGCTGCTGGTGGCGGTGTTCCTGCTCGGCAACCTGATCCGCAACCTCACCGCCGCCGGTCTGCTGCTCACCTGGCGGTGGCTGGGCCAGCCCGCCGGCTTCCCGATCGGCGAAACCACCATCCCCTTCGACGCCACCATGCCCTACTGGCGGGCGCTGCTGGCGGGGCTCGCCAACACCCTGCGGGCCGTGCTCTCGGCCCTGGTGGGGGCCACCCTGCTGGGCACGGCGGCGGGCATGGCCAACTTCAGCAGCAACGGCCTGCTGCGCCGCCTGGTGCGGGCCTATGTGGAGGTGGTGCGCAACATCCCGCTGCTGGTGCAGCTGGTGTTCTGGTATTTCGTTGTGTTCCTCTCCCTGCCCAACGGCGCCGCCGCCATCCAGCTGCCGGGGCTCACCCTGGCCAAGTCCGGGCTTTACCTGGCCGGCTTCGGCAACGGCTGGAGCTGGGTCGGGCCCAGCCTGGTGAACGGCGTCTGGCAGGCGCCGCTGCGGCTGAGCGTGGAGTTCGGCGCCCTGCTCTGCGGCCTGGTGGTGTATTCCGGCGCCTACATCGCCGAGGTGGTGCGGGGCGGCATCGCCGCGGTGACCCAGGGACAGTGGGAAGCGGCGGCCTCCCTCGGCCTGGGCTGGTTCTCCACCCTGCGCCATGTGGTGCTGCCCCAGGCCCTGCGGGTGATCGTGCCCGGCCTCAACACCCAGTACATCTCCCTGGCCAAGAACTCCTCCCTGGCGGTGGCCGTGGGCTTTCCCGACCTCTACGCCGTGGCCGAGACCACCCTCAACCAGACGGGCCGCGCCGTGGAGGTGGTGATCCTGCTGCTGGCCTCCTACCTGGTGCTCGATCTGCTGATCTCCGCCCTGATGAACGGCCTCACCCAGCTCGTGCAGATCAGGGAGCGCTGAGATGGTGCCCTCCGCCACCCCCAACGGCTCCGGCCGGCCGGGCCTGCTGGCTGCCCTGAAACGGGAGCTGTTCGCCAGCCGCGGCGACACCGTGCTCAGCCTTGCCCTGATCGGCCTGATCGGCAGCGCCCTGTTTGCCCTGCTGCGCTGGGCCCTGGGCTCCGCCAACTGGGCGGTGATTCAGCTCAACAGCACCCTGTTCGCCGTGGGGCGCTATCCGCAGCCACAGCAGTGGCGCCTGTGGCTGCTGCTCGCCCTTCTCTGCGCCACCAGTGGCCTGAGCTGGGGCCTGCTGCGCAGCCAGCCGCGGCCCGACCGCCGCGGCAACCCCTGGCCCAACTCCGATCGCTGGGCCTGTGGCCTGATCGCCGGGCTGGCCCTGTGGACGCCCTGGGCCCTGCAGCTCAGCCCCGCCATCGCCGGCCGTTGGGCCGCCCTGGCCGCCCTGCTGCTGGCGCTGCGCTGGCTCACGGGACGCTGGGCCCAGCGGCTGGGGCCGGAGCTGGGGTCGCGGGCGCTGCGGGGGCTGGCCCTGCTCTGGCCGGGGCTCTACCTGCTGGGCATGGTGCTGATCAGTGGCGGCTTCGGGCTGACGCGGGTGTCCAGCGCCGAGTGGGGAGGCCTGCTGCTCACCCTGCTGGAGGCCAGCTTCGCCATCCTGCTCTGCTTTCCCCTGGGGGTGCTGCTGGCCCTCGGTCGCCGCAGCTCCCTGCCGCTGCTGCGCTGGGGTTCGGTGCTCTACATCGAGTTCATCCGCGGGGCGCCGCTGATCACCCTGCTGTTCCTCGGCCAGAACATCCTCGGCTTTCTGCTGCCGGGCGGCCTGGCCCCGGAGCGGGTGTGGCGGGCCGCCTGGGTGCTCACCTTCTTCGCGGCGGCCTACCTGGCCGAGGCGGTGCGGGCCGGCCTTAGCGCCGTGCCCGCCGGCCAGCTGGAGGCGGCGCGTTCCCTCGGCCTCGGGCCGCTGCAGGCCCTGCAGCACGTGGTGCTGCCCCAGGCCCTGCGGGTGGCCCTGCCGGTGATGGTGAGCCAGTTCATCTCGCTGCTGCAGGACACCACCCTGCTGTCGCTGATCGGCCTGCTGGAGCTGCTCGGCACCGCCCGCGCCGTGATGGCCAACCCCGCCTTCCTGGGCCACTACGGCGAGGTGTACCTCACCCTGGCAGTGCTGTTCTGGGGCTGCTGCACCGCCCTGGGCCTGGGCAGCCGGGCCCTGGAACACCGCCTCGATCCCCGCCACAGCTCCAGTGGCTGAGACACCGCTCCAACCCCGCCCCTTCTCATCCCCATGG
>NZ_JADEWP010000228.1:0-3371 GCF_015207535.1 Cyanobium sp. LEGE 06143
CTGAGGGGGGAGCGGGGGGGCAGGCGCTACGCCGGGGCAGACCTGGCCCTGATCAGGCTAGGTCTGCCTGCCGGCCTGGGCGTCCCGGGCCACCGTCTGCCCTGGCACCAGGCCAGCATGGATTCGCCCCATTCCCTGACCCATGGCGCTGGCATCGGTGATCTGGCTGCTGGTGGGCCTGGCCCTGCTCGGCCTCGAAGGGCTCGGGGCTGAGTTCGATGGTCTGCTGGAGGCGGCGGTCGCGGCTCTGGTGGTGTCGGCGCTGAGTGCCCTGCTGCCCTGGCCGCCGCTGCTGCAGGTGGTGACCTTTGCCGTGCTCAGCGGCCTGGGGCTGCTGGCGCTGCGGGGCTGGGAGCGGCGCAGCCGTGAGCGCTCGATCCCCGCCAGCGGCCACAGCCAGCGGGCCGCAGTGATCAGCGGCTTCGAGGGCACGGCGGAGGGGCGGGTGCGCTGGCAGGGCCAGAGCTGGGCCGCCACCAACCTCGAGACCAGCCGGACACTGCAACCCGGCAGCGCGGTGACCGTGATGGGCCGCGACGGCAACCGGCTGCAGGTGCTGCCGGACGCGGCTCCAGGCGAGCTGCCGGGTGGGTCAGGGCACTGATTCCAAACCGGGCGGCAGGCCAACCGTCGCGACCTGAGCGCGGCCAGCCCAGCGAAGCGACTCCAGGGTGCGGAGCAGACTCGGAGCTACGGCCTGCCCCCCCTTGTGAACGCCATGACAGCCTCCCCGGCCCTGCGGATCGGCAATGGCTACGACATCCATCGCCTGGTACCGGGTCGGCCCCTGATCCTGGGAGGCCAGAGGCTCGCCCATCCCGAGGGCCTGGGTCTCGACGGCCACAGTGACGCCGATGTGCTCGTGCACGCCATCATGGATGCCCTGCTCGGGGCCCTCTCCCTTGGCGACATCGGCCAGCATTTCCCGCCGGAGGACGCCCGCTGGAAGGGGGCCGACAGCCTGGTGCTGCTGGAGCAGGTGATGGCCCTGGTGATGAAGCGTGGCTGGCGGATCGTGAATCTCGACAGTGTGGTGGTGGCGGAACGCCCGAAACTCAAGCCCCACATCGCGGCCATGCGCGCCGCCATCGCCGCTCGACTCGGCCTCGATGACGACCAGGTGGGCGTCAAGGCCACCACCAATGAGGGGCTCGGGGCCGAGGGCCGCGAGGAKGGCATCTCCTGCCACGCCGTGGCCCTGCTGCAACGACCGTGACCGCACCCCGCAAGCCAGTGGCGCGAGACGACCTGCCTAGGCTCACCGGCCCGCCGAGGCCATTGCGACGGCTGCTGCTGGTGCTGCTGCTGGCCGCACTGCTCGGCGGGATCAGTTCACCCGCTGCGGCCCGTGCCCSCATGAGCACCTCCTCCCCCACCACCACAGCCGAGACCGGCGTTGTGGAACTGCTGCGGCTGGGGGTGAAGGCCCAGTACCGCGAGGCCTGGCTGGAGGCCGAAGCGGCCAGCTGGGGGCCCTGGCTGAAGCAGCAGGAGGGCTTCCTGGGGCGGCAGCTGTTCTGGGATCCTGAGCGGCAGGAGGGCACCCTGCTGATCCGCTGGGCCAGCCTGGAGCAGTGGAAGGCCATCCCCATGGGTGAAGTGGGCGAGGTGCAGGAGCGCTTTGAGCGGCTGGCCCGTGAGCTCACCAGCAGCGACACCGGCAGCGAGGCTGCCAATCCCTTTCCGCTGCTCTATGCCGCTGAGCTTCAGCCGCAGCCCCAGCTGGAACGACAGCCCGGTCTCCAGCGCGACGTCCCAGCCGATGGCTGAGGCCCTCTCATGCGCCCTCAGCGAGGCCTAGGACTGCTGGATCTGCTGCAGCATGCCCTCCGCCCAGGCGGGCGGCGGCGGCGGCACGGCATCGGCCCCTGGCGCCAGCCTGTGGATCACGCCGGCCCTGGTGGAGATGGTGTGGATCAAGCCCTGACAGCACCCCGGCCATGAACGAACCCACGCCCGCCCTGGACCACCGCCTCGACCTGCAGCGCCGCCAGCGTCTCGGCATGGTGGAAGCGGTGTGGGGTGAGCACAAGAGCGCCGAGCAGATCGCCGCCATTGCCACGAAGCTCTGGGATGCCGGCGAGGTGCTGCTGGTGACCAGGGTGTCGCCGCAGAAGGGCGAAGCCGTGGCCGCCCTGCTGGAGACGCCGGCCCTGCGCTATCACTCCGAGGCCCGCTGCCTCACCTTCGCGACGCCGGCATCCCCGGAGCCAGGTGCATCCCCGGAGCCGGGGGAGGCCTTTGCCGGCGCCGCAACCGCCCGGGTGGCTGTGCTCGGGGCCGGCAGCAGTGATCTGGGCGTGGCCAGCGAAGCGCTCCTTGCCCTGCAGTGCCATGGGGTGGGGGCCGAGCTGGTGCTGGATGTGGGCGTGGCGGGACTGCACCGCCTGCTGGATCAGCTGCCGCTGCTGCGATCGATGGACGTACTGATCGCCTGCGCCGGTATGGAGGGGGCCCTGCCGACCGTGCTGGCCGGCCTGTTGCCCCAGCCCGTGATCGGCGTTCCCGTGGCGGTGGGTTACGGCGTCAGCGCGGGCGGCATGGCGGCCCTGCACGGCATGTTGGCCAGCTGCGCCCCGGGGCTCACGGTGGTGAATGTGGACAACGGCTACGGGGCGGCGATGGCCGCCCTGCGCATCCTCAGAGGTGCTGGAGCTGGGGGTAGGCCGTGAGCAGCTCCTCGGTGCTGAACACGTCTCCGGTGCCATCGGGCTGCCAGATCACTTCAATCGCCAGCAGATCGGAACTGGCCACCCCGCCGAGCACCTGCAGTGACTGACGCAGTTCTTCAGCCGTGGAGGCTCCCTTGATGGTGAGGCGTTGGCGCGAGGCCACCAGCAGGGTCACGGCGATGAAATCGCTGCCGGCATCGCTGTCACCAGCGGCGGAAGCGGCGCCAGCAGAGCGGCGGCCCGCCACGTTGGAGGTGAGCTCGGCATCGAGCTTGCTGCGCTCCGCCATGGAGAGGCGGTTGAAGGTGGACTCGGCGCTGGCAAAGGGCACCTGGCCCACTTCCGCGTTGGCATAGACCCAGAGGTCTGGATGACGCAGCAGGGAGAGGGTGGTTTCCTGCAGCACGGTCTGCAGCCCACTGGTGGATCCGGTGTCGGCGCGGCCAGCCAGGGCGCGCAGGTCGTTCTGGAGATCGCGGGCCGAGGCCAGCAGGCCCACTTGCAGCTGACTGATGGTGACCGGGCCATCCACCCGGGGGGCGTAGCCAGAACCGCCCGGCAGGGAGGGGCTGCCGCCGCCGACACCGCGCAGGGCATTGGCGATCAGGCCCACCACGGCCATCAGGATCAGGAAGCCGAACAGGCCGCCACCGCCGAAACCGAAGATCGGAATCAGGAAGGGGAAGCCGATGCCGCCAC
>NZ_JADEWP010000235.1:0-3180 GCF_015207535.1 Cyanobium sp. LEGE 06143
CTCAACCCGCGCATGACGATTGGACGGATCCTGACCGTGGGGCCGGTGGCCCATGGAATGCCTGTTGCAAAAGCCCGCGATGAGGCACGCGCGCTCCTGGACCATGTTGGTCTCGACGCCGGGGCGTTCGACCGCTACCCGCACGAGTTTTCCGGCGGCCAGCGGCAGCGCATCGCCATCGCCCGCGCCCTGATCAAGAACGCCCCGATCCTGTTGCTCGACGAGGCCACCTCCGCCCTGGATTCCGCCTCGGAGCAGGTGGTGCAGGAGGCCCTGGATCGCCTGATGAGCAACCGCACCACCCTGGTGGTGGCCCACCGGCTCTCCACGGTGGTGAACGCCGACCGGATCTGCGTGATCGAGGCCGGCGCGATGGTGGAATCCGGCACCCACCGGGAGCTGATGGCTCGCGGCGGCCGGTATGCCGCCTTATTTTCGACACAATTCGCAAACCCTTCCGTGGTGTCGTCCCGATGACCATCGCCCCCAGCCGTTCCCCGGCCCCCTCCGGCGCCACCTGGCAGCGGGCCGACTGGGCCAGCTCCTTCCGCAACGTGGGCACCGAGCTCGCCGATGTGGCCGTCACGGCGAGCCGGGGCACCATCMCGGCCGAGCTCTGCGGCAGCCTCTACCGCAACGGCCCGGGCCGGCTGGAGCGGGGCGGGCAGTGGGTGCACCACCCCTTCGATGGCGACGGCATGATCACGGCCCTGCGCTTTGAGGGCGGCGAGGCCCGGCTCAGCAATCGCTTCGTGCGCACGGAGGGCTGGCAGGCCGAGGAGAGTGCCGGCCGCTTCGTGTACCGCGGCGTGTTCGGCACCCAGAAACCGGGGGGTGCTCTGGCCAACGCCTTCGACCTGCGGCTCAAGAACATCGCCAACACCCACGTGGTGCGCCTCGGCGATCAGCTGCTGGCCCTCTGGGAGGCGGCGGAACCCCATGCCCTCGATCCCCACAGCCTGGAAACCCGGGGCCTCAGCCGCCTCGATGGGGTGCTCAAGCCGGGTGAGGCCTTCAGCGCCCACCCCCGCTTTGATCCCGGTCACCGGGGGGCGCCGCGGATGGTGACCTTCGGTGTCAAGAGCGGGCCGCGCAGCACGATCCGGCTGATGGAGTTCGCCACGGCCGACGACCCTGCCGCCGGCGTGCMGGCGGGCCAGCTGCTTGCGGAGCGCCACGACACGATGGCGGGCTTCGCCTTCCTGCACGACTTCGCCATCACCCCCAACTGGGCCGTGTTCCTGCAGAACGCCATGGCCTTCAACCCCCTCCCTTACGTGTTCGGCCAGAAGGGGGCGGCCCAGTGCCTGGCCTCCAAGCCCGGCGAGATCGGCCGCTTCTTTCTGGTGCCCCGGCCTGGCAGTGCCGCGGCGGAGCGCCATGCCAAGCCCCTGGAGGTGCCAGCCCCCGAGGGCTTTGTGTTCCACCACCTCAATGCCTTCGAGGATGAAGCCACGGGCGAGCTGGTGCTCGATTCGATCTTCTACGCCGACTTCCCCTCGATCGGCCCCGGCGACGACTTCCGCTCCGTGGACTTCGAGGCCATTCCCGAGGGGCAGCTGAAGCGCTGCCGCATCGACCTGGAGCGGGCCGCCACTGATCCTGGCGGGGCCGTGAGCTCCGACTGGCTGGAGCAGCGCTGCTGCGAATTCGCCACCGTGCATCCGGCCCGCCAGGGACGCGACGCCCGCTTCGCCTGGATGGCCGTGACCGAGCAGGAGCGCGGCAATGCGCCCTTGCAAGCGATCGAGAAGCTGGATCTCAGCAGCGGCGAGCGGCGCGTGTGGTGCGCCGGGGCACGGAGCTTCGTGAGCGAGCCCGTGATGGTGCCCCGCGCCGTCACGGGCTCGGAAGCCGCCAGCGGCCCTGAAGACGACGGCTGGCTGCTCTGCGTGGTGTGGAACGGCGCCCGCTGCGCCAGTGACCTGGTGATCCTCAACGCCGACGATCTCTCCGAGCAGGCGGTGCTGGAGCTGCCGCTGGCCATCCCCCATGGCCTGCACGGCAGCTGGGTGGCGGCCTAAGGGCTGGCGAACAGCTGGCGCAGCTGGGGTTCGAGGGCCGCGAAGGCGCGGCCCCGATGGCCCAGGCGGGCCTTGGTGGCGCTGTCCATCTCGGCGAAGGTCTGGCCGGCCTCGGGCACGTGGAACACCGGGTCGTACCCAAAGCCCCCCGTGCCCCGGGGCGCCTCCAGAATCACGCCCGGGCAGTGACCCTCCACCGCCAGCCGCACCCTGCCTTGGGGGTCGGCCACGGCCAGGGCGGCGCTGAACTGAGCGCTGCGCTGCTCGGCCTTGGAGGCGCCGGAGCTGCCACTGACGGCGGCCAGTTCCTCCAGCAGCCGGGCGATGCGGGCGGCATCGGTGGCGGCGTAGCGGGCTGACTGCACCCCCGGGGCACCGCCGAGGGCCGTCACGCAGAGGCCGGAGTCGTCGGCCAGGGCCCAGCAGCCCGTCAGGGGGGCCACGGCGCTTGCCTTGATGGCCGCGTTCTCGGCGAAGCTGCTGCCCGTTTCCTCCACCTCCAGACCTGCGGGCTGGGGCCTCACCTCCAGGCCCAGCCCCGCCAGCAGCCGGCTGAATTCGCGCACTTTGCCGGCGTTGCCGCTGGCGATCACCAGCACGCCGGGTTTGCTGTTCGTGGTTTCCATGGCCAGAGCCTCACACCTGCTCGGCCAGCTGCTGTGCCCAGGCGAGCACGCAGGCCACCCGCTCCGGAGTGGGGGCCTCGCAGTAGAGCCGCAGCAGTGGCTCGGTGCCCGAGAAGCGCAGCATCAGCCAGTGGCTGGGTCCCAGCCGCAGCTTCACGCCGTCGGTGCGGATCACCTCCTGCACCGGCACTCCGGCCACCTCGGCCGGCGGCTGGGCGGCCAGCAGGGCCTCCAGCCGGCCCCGGGCGGCCATGTCCGGCAGGCGCAGATCGAGCCGGTCGTAGGCCGCGGCTCCGCCACAGCGCTGCTGCAGGGCATCGAGGCGCTGGCCCAGGGGCACGCCACCCTCCACCAGCGCCTCGATCAGCAGCAGGGCGGCAAAGGGGGCGTCCCGTTCCGGCAGGTGCATGCCGAACCCCACGCCGCCCGATTCCTCGCCCCCCACCAGCACCTCGCCAGCCAGCATCTCGGCGGCGATGTACTTGAAGCCCACCGGTTTTTCCAGCACGGTGCGCCCCAGCCCCTCCGCC
>NZ_JADEWP010000237.1:0-3170 GCF_015207535.1 Cyanobium sp. LEGE 06143
CACCGCCTCCCTGCGCCATCTGGCCCTCGCCAGCCTCTGGGCCGGTGCCCTGCTGGTGGGCACGGGTTGCTCGGCCCAGCCTCTCGCCCCGCCCCCGCTCCAGAGCACGCTGCGCTGGCCGGTGCCGGCGCCGCCCCGGATCGACCCCGCCAAGCCGGTGCTCTGGGTGGGCCTGGCCCCCCGGCTGAGCGCGGCGATGCCCCTGGAGCTGCGCAGTGGCGGTGGCCTGATGACCCTGGTCACGGCCTCCGGTGGCCGCTACAGCTCGCCGCGCCTGGTGCTGCATTGGCGCACGGTGCCGGTGCAGCCGGCGCTGGAGATTCGTCGCCAGGTGCTGGGCCCCTTCGCCAGCTTCGAGAGTGCCGAGGAGGCCGCCGGCCGCTGGCGCGCCGCCGGCGTGGCCCCGCTGATCGCCAATCCGCGCGAATGGGAGGTGTGGGCGCCCCTGGATGCGCCCCTGCCCGAGGGCCTCGGGCAGGCCCGGCGCGTTGAACAGACCCTCAGCCAGCGGCTGGTGCTGGAGCTGCGCCGCGATGACGGCCCCGTGCTGATGGAGGGGCCCGTGCAGCTGGAGACCCCAGGCGGGCTGCTCTGGCAGGGCGGTCTGTTCCAGGGACCCTTCCGGCTCCAACCCGATGCCTATGGCACCTGGGCACTGGTGGAGGAGGTTCCCGTGGAGCGCTATCTCCAGGGGGTGGTGCCCCACGAGATCGGTGCCGGCTCCCCGCCGGCCGCCCTCGCCGCCCAGGCGGTGCTGGCCCGCACCTGGGCCCTGCGCAACCAGATCCGCTTCCATGTGGACGGCTACCACCTCTGTGCCGATACCCAGTGCCAGGTCTATGCCGATCCACGCCAGGCCGGCGCGGCCGTGCGCCAGGCCATCGCAGCCACCCGCTCCCAGGTGCTGAGCTGGCAGGGGGAGCCCATCCACGCGGTGTATCACGCCACCAATGGCGGCGTGGCGGCCGGCTTTGAGGAGGTCTGGAGCGGGCCTCCCCTCCCCTACCTGAAGCCCTTTCTGGATGGCCCGCAGGCTCTCCAGACCCGTTTCCCGCTGCCCCTGGCGGCTGCCCAGGTGCCTCCGCTGCTCTCGGGGGGCTCGGCCCTCTACGGCGCCGACCATCCCCGCTTCCGCTGGAGCCGCACCATCACGGCGGGGCAGCTCGGCCAGGCCCTGCGCGCCACCGCCCCCCAGCTCGGCACCCCCCAGACCGTGTCGGTGCTGGAGCGGGGGGTGAGCGGCCGGGTGCTCGCCCTGGGCATCCAGGGCAGCGGCGGTTCCACCGTGCTGCGGCTGGATGCGATCCGCCGCACCCTGCGCCAGCTGCCGAGCACCCTGTTCGTGGTGGCGCCCAGCGGCGCCGGCAGCTGGCGCTTCGATGGCGGCGGCTTCGGGCACGGCGCCGGCCTCTCCCAGGCTGGAGCCATCGACCTGGCTCGGCGGGGCTGGACCCTGCAGCGCATCCTCAGCCGCTATTACCCCGGCACCACGCTGCAGCCCCTGTCTGCCCTGGACACCAAAGCACCTGGGAGTGCCCCTTAGAGTCCGCACACTTCCGGGAACGCCATGGCTGCGGACGGCAGTACCACCAACGTCCTGCGCCCGGCGGCGGCCGCTGCTGATCGCCGCCGCGGCAAATCGGCGCTGTTCGTGATCGCCTGCGGCTGGGCCGGCATGGTGCCCCACTGGCTCGATCCGGCCATTCGGCTCTGGCCCTCCACCGGCATGGCCCTGCTGCTGGGGGGCTACAGCGTCTACGCGGTGCTGTTGCCGGCGCTGGGGCGGGGCCGTGCCGGTGCGGCCCGGCAGGCAGCCGCCCCCAACCCTTCCCCAGCCGGGATCCCCAGCCCAGGCGCCAGTGCGGTGGATGTGGTGGTGGCCGCCCGCGATGAGCAGGCCGTGATCGGCCGGCTGGTGGAGCGCATCGCGGCGTTGCGCTACCCGGCCGGTCAGCTGCAGCTGTGGGTGGTGGATGACGGCAGTTCCGATGCCACCCCCCAGCTGCTGGCTGAGTTGCGCCAGCGCTTTGCCTTCCTGCGGGTGCTGCGGCGCGAGGCCGATGCCGGCGGGGGCAAGTCGGGAGCCCTGAACCTGGCCCTGCAGCAGCTCCAGGCTCCCTGGATGCTGGTGCTGGATGCCGATGCCGATCTGCAGAGCGACAGCCTCGAACGGCTGATCCCCTGGGCTGAGGCGGGCGAGTGGGCGGCGGTGCAGCTGCGCAAGGCGGTGGTGAACCCTCTGGGCAACTGGCTCACCCGGGCCCAGTCGATGGAGATGGCCCTCGACGCCGTGGTCCAGGAGGGGCGCCAGAGTCGCGGCGGTGTGGTGGAGCTGCGGGGCAATGGCCAGCTGCTGCGCCGTGAGGCCCTGCTGGTCGCCGGCGGCTTCAACGAGGCCACGGTCACCGACGATCTCGACCTCAGTTTCCGCCTGCTGCTGCAGGGGGCCTCGATCGGCATCCTCTGGGATCCCCCGGTGCGGGAGGAGGCGGTGCTCAGCCTGGCGGCCCTCTGGCGCCAGCGCCAGCGCTGGGCTGAGGGCGGCCTGCAGCGCTTCTTCGACTACGGGCCCGGGCTGTTGTCCCGGCAGCTGAGCCGCCGCCGCCGGCTCGATCTCTGCAGTTTCTTCCTGTTGCAGTACGCCATGCCCGTGGTGGCGATGGCCGATCTGCTCGGCGCCCTGCTCACCACCACGCCGCCGCTGATCTGGCCCCTGTCGTTCGTGGCGTTCGGGCTGTCGGGCTGCTCCATCCTGCTGGGCTGCCGCCGGCCCTCGGAGGGCCCGGTGTTCCCGCCCATGGCTCCCTGGAACCTGGCCCTCGGCATTGCCTATCTCGGCCACTGGTTCGTGGTGATTCCCTGGACCAGCCTGCGCATGGCCCTGCTGCCCAAGCGCCTGGTCTGGGCCAAGACGCTGCACCTGGGCGAGTCCGGCTCTGCGGACCCCTCAGCCGAGGACGCCTCGGTGGAAGACCCCGCGGTGGCCTGAGCCCAGCCTCCGCTGCTCAGGCCACATCCTGGCCGGCGTCGTCGAGGGGCCCATCCAGTTCCACCACGTCGCCGTTGAAGAAGTCCGCCAGACGGCGGGCCTTGTCATCCAGGGGGGAGGAGTGGCCAGGGCCTGGCTCGCCGGCTGCCCTGGCCGGGCCTGCGGAGCTGCTGCTGGGGGC
>NZ_JADEWP010000238.1:0-3161 GCF_015207535.1 Cyanobium sp. LEGE 06143
AAAGGCGCAAGGGCCAGACCATCCCCCTGGAGCAGCTCGCCGCCACCCTGGCCCAGCTCGGCTACGAGCGGGTGCCCACGATCGAACAGGAGGGCACCTGGAGCCGCCGCGGCGACATCGTGGATGTGTTCCCGGTGAGCGCCGAGCTGCCGGTACGGCTGGAGTTCTTCGGCGAGGAGCTGGAGAAGCTGAGGGAGTTCGATCCCACCAGCCAGCGCTCCCTCGACACCACCGAGGTGGCGCGCCTCACCCCCACCGGCTACACGCCGCTGATCGCCGAGGCCCTGCGGCAGTCGATGCCGGCTGAGCTGGATCAGCTGCTGGCCCCTGAGGCCCTGGAGCAGCTGCTGGAGGGCGGCACCCCCCCGGGGCTGCGGCGCTTGCTGGGCCTGGCCTGGCAGCAGCCCGCCTCCCTGCTCGACTACCTGCCGGAAGGCACCCTGATCGCCGTGGACGAACGGCGCCAGTGCCTGGCCCATGGCCAGCAGTGGTTCGAGCACGCCGAGGAGCACCACGCCGAGCTGGAGCTGGAGCTGGGCGGGCCGCTGCCGGCCGTGCTGCACCGCCCGCCTGAGCAGGCCCTGGCGCAGGCCCAGGCCTTCGCCGGCTTTGATCTGGCCGAGCTGCACGAGAGCGATGGCCATGCCAACAGCTTCGATCTGGCTTCCCGCTCGGTGCCGGCCCACCCCAATGCCTTCGGCAAGCTGGCGTCGCTGATCAAGGGGTTCCAGCAGGACCGTGCCCGGGTGTGGCTGCTCTCGGCCCAGCCCTCGCGGGCGGTGGCCCTGCTGGAGGAGCACGACTGCATCACCCGCTTCGTGCCCAACCCAGGCGATCAACCGGCGATCGAGCGCCTGATCGAGCAGAACACGCCGGTGGCGCTCAAACTCCGCGGCACCGCCGAACTGGAGGGCCTGCAGCTGCCCGCCTGGAAGCTGGTGCTGATCAGCGACCGGGAGTTCTTCGGCCAGCACGCCCTGGCCGCCAGCGGCTACGTGCGCCGTCGCCGCAAGGCGGCCAGCCGCACGGTGGACCCCGGCAAGATGCAGCCCGGCGACTTCGTGGTGCACCGGAACCACGGCATCGGCCGCTTTCTGCGGCTGGAGAAGCTGGCGATCGGCGGTGAGGAGCGCGACTACCTCGTGGTGCAGTACGCCGATGGGCTGCTGCGGGTGGCCGCCGACCAGCTGGGCAGCCTGGGCCGCTACCGCGCCACCAGCGAGAGCCCGCCCCAGCTCAACCGCATGGGCGGCACCGCCTGGACCAAGGCGAAGGAGCGGGCCCGCAAGGCCGTGCGCAAGGTGGCGCTCGATCTGGTGAAGCTCTACGCCGCCCGGCTCAAGGCCCAGGGTTTCGCCTTCCCCGAGGACGGCCCCTGGCAGGGGGAACTGGAGGACTCCTTCCCCTACGACCCCACCCCCGATCAAGTGAAGGCGATCGCCGATGTGAAGCGCGACATGGAGAAGCCCGAGCCGATGGACCGGCTGGTGTKCGGCGATGTGGGCTTCGGCAAGACGGAGGTGGCGATCCGGGCGATCTTCAAGGCCGTCACCGCCGGCCGCCAGGTGGCCATGCTCGCCCCCACCACCGTGCTGGCCCAGCAGCACTGGCGCTCCCTGAGCGAGCGCTTCGCGCCTTACCCGATGAAGGTGAGCCTGCTGAATCGCTTCCGCACCAGCGCCGAGCGCAAGGTGATCCAGGAGGGTCTGGCCGCCGGCACGGTGGATGTGGTGGTGGGCACCCACCAGCTGCTGGGCAAGAGCACCAGCTTCAAGCAGCTGGGGCTGCTGGTGGTGGATGAGGAGCAGCGTTTCGGGGTGAACCAGAAGGAAAAGATCAAGGCGCTGCGCAAGGACGTGGACGTGCTCACCCTCAGCGCCACGCCGATTCCGCGCACCCTCTACATGAGCCTGTCGGGGGTGCGCGAGATGAGCCTGATCACCACGCCGCCGCCCCTGCGGCGGCCGATCAAGACCCACCTGGCCGGCCTCGATGAGGAGGCGGTGCGCAGTGCCATCCGCCAGGAGCTCGACCGCGGCGGCCAGATCTTCTATGTGGTGCCGCGGGTGGAGGGCATCGAGGAGGTGGCCGAGGGGCTGCGGCAGATGCTCCCGGGCCTGAGGCTGCTGGTGGCCCACGGCCAGATGGCCGAGGGGGAACTGGAGAGCGCCATGGTGGCCTTCAACGCCGGCGAGGCCGATCTGATGCTCTGCACCACGATCGTGGAGAGCGGCCTCGATATTCCCCGGGTGAACACGATCCTGATCGAGGACGCCCACAAGTTCGGCCTGGCCCAGCTCTATCAGCTGCGCGGCCGGGTGGGCCGCAGCGGCATCCAGGCCCATGCGTGGCTGTTCTATCCCGGCGATGCCTCCCTGAGCGAAGCGGCGCGCAAACGGCTGCGGGCGATCCAGGAGTTCGCCCAGCTGGGCAGCGGCTATCAGCTGGCCATGCGCGACATGGAGATCCGCGGTGTGGGCAACCTGCTGGGGGTGGAGCAGAGCGGCCAGATGGAGCTGATCGGCTTCGACCTCTACATGGAGATGCTGCAGGAGAGCCTGGCGGAGATCCAGGGCCAGGACATCCCGGCCGTGGACGACACCCAGATCGACCTGCCGATCACCGCCTTCATCCCCGGCGACTGGATCAGCGAAAACGACGAGAAGATCGCCGCCTACCGCGCCGCCGCCGGCTGCGGCAGCAAGCAGGCCCTGGTGGAGCTGGCCGCCGGCTGGGTGGACCGCTACGGCGCCATTCCCGCCCCAGTGAACGCGCTGCTGCAGCTGATGGAGCTGAAGCTGCTGGCCAAACGCTGCGGTTTCTCGCGCATCAAACCCGAAAAACCGAACATCTCCCTGGAAACCCCGATGGAGGAGCCCGCCTTCCGGCTGTTGCGCCAGGGCCTGCCCCAGCATCTGCACGGCCGGCTGGTGTACCAGGGCGGCAGCGGCAGCACCGCCAAGGTGCTGGCCCGGGGGCTGGGGGTGCTGCCGATGGAACGGCAGCTGGAGGAGCTGATGGGCTGGCTGAAGCAGATGGAAGCCCAGATCCGCGGCGCCGATGGCCTCAACGAGGTGCAGCGGGCGCAACAGGCCACGGCCAGGAACGAGGCGGTGCTGGCGGTGTGAGCCGGCACTCGAGCCCCTGGAAGCCCCCAATCC